>NZ_NQYG01000042.1:0-51350 GCF_002878485.1 Pseudomonas sp. AD21 | reverse complement strand
AACCGCGCATCCTCGGCAGCCAGAGCGCCGTGGTCACCGGCCCCAAAGGCGAAGAGATTCACTGCGACCAGTACGGCCGCGTCTGGTGGCGAGTGTGCTTCCAGATGTTGCTCACTGTTCTGCCCAGACACTGACGGCAGCCCTTCGTGAAAATAGATATACACTCAGGCCAATCGATAAAAACAGCCCACCGGGTACCCTCTCATGATGACCCTGCGTCAGATCCGTCACTTCATCGCGGTGGCCGAGACCGGCTCGATTTCCGCCGCCGCACAAACCGCGTTCATTTCCCAATCGACCCTGACTCTGGCGATCCAGCAACTGGAAGAGGAAATCGGCGTCAGCCTGTTCAGCCGCCACGCCAAGGGCATGACCCTGACCCACCAAGGGCATCAATTCCTGCGTCAGGCGCACTTGATTCTGGCCACCGTGGATAACGCCAAGCGCAGCCTGCAACAAAGCACTGATCAGGTAGCCGGGCAGTTGATCGTCGGGGTGACCAGTCTGGTGGCCGGTTATTACCTCGCCGATCTGCTCACCCGATTCCAGCGCGCCTACCCCAACGTGGAAATCCGGGTGATGGAAGACGAACGGCCCTACATCGAGCATCTGTTGGTCAGCGGCGAGATCGATGTCGGCGTGTTGATCCTCTCCAACCTCGAAGACCGTCACGCCTTGCAGACCGAAGTGCTGACCCACTCGCCGCACCGCTTGTGGCTGCCGGCCCAGCATCCGCTGCTGGAACACGACAGCATCAACCTCGCCGATGTCGCTCGCGAACCGCTGATTCAATTGAACGTCGACGAGATGGATCGCAACGCCCAACGCCTGTGGCGCGGCGCCGGGCTGCAACCGAAGATCACTTTGCGCACGGCCTCGACCGAAGCGGTACGTAGCCTGGTCGCGGCGGGGCTGGGCGTGTCGATCCAGCCGGACATGACTTATCGCCCGTGGTCACTGGAGGGCGACATCATCGAAGCGCGGCCAATCGCCGACCTCAACCAGACCCTCGACGTCGGCCTGGCCTGGCGCCGTGGCACTGCGCGGCCCGCTCTGGTCGATCCATTCCTGACCGTGGCCCGCGAGCAGCCTCACGGCGGACGCAAGCCATCTATTTAATCGAATGCCACCTTCAGTATTTAGAATTTGTCGACCCCGGAGCCGCGCACTAGTCTTGCTGCATCTATAAGACGGTCGGCTCCCAGGCACGGGAGCAACAATGACCACACAAGAAAAGAGATCACGGAAAATGGCTGGCGTGCAGACCCCGATGTGTACCGCGTTGCTGATCGACGGCGAACTGGTCGCCGGGCAAGGTTTTGTCGAACCGATCCTCAACCCGGCCACCGGTGAAATCCTCACGCACATCGCCGAGGCCAGCACCGAGCAGGTCGAAACCGCGATCCTCGCCGCCCACCGCGCCTTTGCCGACTGGTCGCGCACCACGCCGCAACAACGCTCCAATCTGCTGCTGGAGATCGCCAATGCTGTCGAAAAACACGCCGACCATCTTGCCCGCCTCGAAGCGCTGAATTGCGGCAAGCCGCTGCACCTCGCGCGGCAGGACGATCTGACCGCCACCGTTGACGTGTTCCGCTTCTTTGCCGGTGCCGTACGCTGCCAGACCGGCCAGCTCAGCGGCGAATACCTGCCGGGTTACACCAGCATGGTGCGTCGTGACCCAATTGGCGTGGTGGCCTCGATTGCGCCGTGGAACTACCCAATCATGATGGCCGCGTGGAAAATCGCCCCGGCCCTCGCCGCCGGCAACACCCTGGTGTTCAAGCCTTCGGAACACACGCCGCTGTCGATCCTCGCACTGGCGCCAGCGCTCGCCGAGATCCTGCCACGCGGGGTGATCAACATCATTTGCGGTGGCGGTGAAGGCGTCGGCAGCCATCTGGTCGGCCACGCAAAAGTGCGCATGGTTTCGCTGACCGGCGATATCGTCACCGGGCAGAAAATCCTTCAAGCCGCGGCGAAAACCCTCAAACGCACACACCTGGAACTCGGCGGCAAAGCCCCGGTAATCGTCTGCAACGATGCCGACATCCAAGTGGTGGTCGACGGTGTGCGCACCTACGGTTACTACAACGCCGGACAGGACTGCACCGCTGCGTGCCGGATCTACGCGCAAGCAGGCATTCACGACAAACTGGTCGCCGAGCTCGGCGCAGCGGTCAGCAGCCTGCGCTTCGCCGGCAAGCGCGACGCCGACAACGAGATCGGCCCGCTGATCAGCACCCGCCAACGCGACCGCGTCGCCAGTTTCGTCGAGCGCGCCCTCGGCCAGCCGCACATCGAGCGGGTGACAGGCGCGGCGGTGCATTCCGGCGCCGGGTTCTTCTACCAGCCGACGTTGCTGGCCGGTTGCAAACAGACTGATGAGATCGTCCAGCGCGAAGTATTCGGCCCGGTGGTTACCGTGACCCGTTTCGACGAACTCGCGCAAGCCGTGGACTGGGCCAACGACTCCGAATACGGCCTGGCCTCCTCGGTGTGGACGCAGAATCTGGACAAGGCAATGCAGGTCGCCGCGCGCTTGCAGTACGGCTGCACCTGGATCAACAGCCATTTCATGCTGGTCAGCGAAATGCCTCACGGTGGCCTGAAACGTTCGGGTTACGGCAAAGACTTATCCAGTGATTCGCTGCAGGACTACAGCGTGGTGCGGCACATCATGGCCCGCCACGGCCAGCATCTCTGACTACGCTAATAACAAGCCGCCAACGGCATGCTTCACCGCGTTCACAACTGCCCCGACCATAATTTAAAGAAGAGGGTTCAACCATGTTCGTGCACAAGACCGCACTGTTCAGTGCAATCACCACGGCCCTGCTGGCCAGCGCCAGCCTGCAAGCAGCCGAGCCGCTGAAGGCTGTCGGCGCCGGCGAAGGTCAGCTGGATATCGTGGCCTGGCCGGGTTACATCGAACGTGGCGAGAGCGACAAGGCTTACGACTGGGTGACCGGTTTCGAGCAGGAAACCGGCTGCAAGGTCAACGTGAAGACAGCCGCCACCTCGGACGAAATGGTCAGCCTGATGGCCAAGGGCGGTTACGACCTGGTCACCGCTTCGGGCGATGCGTCGTTGCGGTTGATCGTCGGCAAGCGCGTGCAACCGATCAACACCGCGTTGATCCCGAACTGGAACACCCTCGACCCGCGCCTGAAAGACGCGCCGTGGTACGTGGTCAACAAGCAGACCTACGGCACCCCGTACCAGTGGGGCCCGAACGTGTTGATGTACAACACCAACGTGTTCAAGACGCCGCCGACCAGCTGGAACGTGCTGTTCGACGCGCAGAACTTCCCCGACGGCAAGCCGAACAAGGGCCGCGTGCAGGCCTATGACGGGCCGATCTACATCGCCGATGCGGCGCTGTACCTGAAGACTGCCAAGCCTGAACTGGGGATCAAGGATCCGTATCAACTGACTGAAGCCCAGTACAACGCCGTGCTTGATCTGTTGCGCGCGCAGCAGCCGCTGATCCACCGCTACTGGCACGACACCACGGTACAGATGAGCGACTTCAAGAACGAAGGCGTGGTCGCCTCCAGCGCCTGGCCGTATCAGGTCAACGGTTTGATCAACGAGAAGCAGCCGATTGCCTCGACCATTCCGAAAGAAGGCGCCACTGGCTGGGCCGACACCACCATGCTGCACGCCGAGGCCAAGCACCCGAACTGCGCCTACAAGTGGATGGACTGGTCGCTGAAACCGAAAGTCCAGGGCGATGTGGCGGCGTGGTTTGGTTCGTTGCCAGCAGTGCCGGCAGCGTGCAAGGCGAGCGAACTGCTCGGCGCCGAGGGCTGCAAGACCAACGGTTTCGACCAGTTCGACAAGATCGCCTTCTGGAAAACCCCGCAGGCTGAAGGCGGCAAGTTCGTGCCGTACAGCCGCTGGACCCAGGATTACATCGCGATCATGGGCGGCCGTTAAGCCCGGGAGCAACTCGGTCGAGCTCCCTTTCCCCCTCGCCCCCCTGGGGGAGAGGGAGCTAAAAGCGGATCGCATTCACCGTTAGATGCCGATCGTTCCCACGCTCCGTGTGGGAATGCATCACCGGACGCTCCGCGTCCATTTGCACGAGGTGACGCAGAGCGTCACAGGCTGCATTCCCACGCAGAGCGTGGGAACGATCATTCGAAAGAAGTCCAGGCAGGGCCGCTGCGACGGCCCGCGCCTTTTTGGAGCACCGCACCATGACGCTTGCAGTCCAGTTCACCAACGTTTCCCGGCAGTTCGGCGAGGTGAAGGCCGTTGACCGGGTTTCCATCGATATCCAGGACGGCGAGTTCTTTTCCATGCTCGGCCCTTCCGGCTCGGGCAAAACCACCTGCCTGCGTCTGATTGCCGGTTTCGAACAACCGAGCGCCGGCTCGATCCGAATTCACGGCGCCGAAGCGGCCGGTTTGCCGCCGTATCAACGTGACGTCAACACGGTGTTTCAGGACTACGCGCTATTCCCGCACATGAACGTCCTCGACAACGTCGCCTACGGTTTGAAGGTCAAGGGCATCGGCAAAACCGAGCGTCACAAGCGTGCCGAAGAGGCGTTGGACATGGTCGCCCTCGGCGGCTACGGCGCCCGCAAACCGGTGCAGTTGTCCGGCGGTCAGCGCCAGCGTGTCGCCCTCGCCCGTGCGCTGGTCAATCGCCCACGGGTGCTGCTGCTCGACGAGCCGCTCGGCGCCCTCGACCTGAAACTGCGCGAGCAAATGCAAAGCGAACTGAAGAAGCTGCAACGCCAGCTCGGCATCACCTTCATCTTCGTCACCCACGATCAGACCGAAGCGCTGTCGATGTCGGATCGCGTGGCGGTGTTCAACAAGGGCCGTATCGAACAGGTCGACACCCCGCGCAATCTGTACATGAAACCGACCACCACGTTCGTCGCTGAATTCGTCGGCACCTCGAACGTAATTCGCGGCGATCTGGCCCGCCAAATCAGCGGTCACCCGCAGCCATTTTCGATCCGCCCGGAACACGTGCGTTTCGCCGAAGGCCCGCTGGCCAGCCACGAAATCGAAGTCAGCGGCCTGCTCCACGACATTCAATATCAGGGCAGCGCCACGCGCTATGAATTGAAGCTGGAAAACGGCCAGACCCTGAGCATCAGCCACGCCAACAGTCAGTGGATCGACAGCAGCGCACAGCACCAGACCGGCCAGCGTCTGAGCGCGCGTTGGGCACGGGAAGCGATGATCCCGCTGCACGACACTGTGGCGAGCGGGGTGTGACATGAACACGCTCGCGATGACGCCTTCGCCGCCCTTGCGCCGGTTTTCCAACCTGCTCTATCGCAAGCCGAACCTTTATCTATCGATGCTGCTGGTGCCGCCACTGCTGTGGTTCGGCGCGATCTATCTCGGCTCGCTGCTGGTGCTGTTGTGGCAGGGCTTCTACACCTTTGACGACTTCACCATGGCGGTCACCCCGGACCTGACCCTGGCGAATTTTGCCGCGCTGTTTCAGCCGTCGAACTTCGACATCATCCTGCGCACGCTGAGCATGGCCATCGTCGTGTCGCTCGCCAGCGCCATCGTCGCCTTCCCGATCGCCTACTACATGGCGCGCTACACCACCGGCAAAACCAAGGCGTTTTTCTACATCGCAGTGATGATGCCGATGTGGGCCAGTTACATCGTCAAGGCGTATGCGTGGACGTTGCTGTTGGCCAAGGGCGGCGTGGCGCAATGGTTTGTGCAGCATCTGGGGCTGGAGCCGGTGCTGCAGTTCATTCTGGGGATTCCCGGCGTGGGTGGCAGCACCTTGTCGACCTCGCACTTGGGGCGCTTCATGGTGTTTGTCTACATCTGGCTGCCGTTCATGATCCTGCCGATTCAGGCGTCGCTGGAACGTCTGCCGCCATCGCTGTTGCAGGCCTCTGCCGACCTCGGCGCCAAGCCGCGCCAGACCTTCATGCAGGTGATTCTGCCGCTGTCGATTCCCGGGATTGCGGCAGGGTCGATTTTCACTTTTTCGCTGACCCTGGGCGACTTCATCGTGCCGCAACTGGTCGGGCCGCCGGGCTACTTCGTCGGCAGCATGGTTTATGCGCAGCAAGGGGCGATTGGCAACATGCCGATGGCGGCGGCGTTCACGCTGGTGCCGATTGTGCTGATCGCGGTTTACCTGTCCATCGTCAAACGTCTGGGGGCTTTCGATGCGCTCTGACTCTTCATCACAAGGGCAGGCCTCACTGGGCTTAAAAATCGCAGCCTGGGGCGGGTTGGTATTTTTGCACTTCCCGATCCTGATCATCTTCCTTTACGCCTTCAACACTGAAGAAGCCGCGTTCAGCTTTCCGCCGAAGGGCTTCACGTTGCACTGGTTCAGCGTGGCGTTTTCGCGGCCGGATGTGCTGGAGGCGATCAAGCTGTCACTGCAGATCGCAGCCATCGCTACATTGATTGCGATGGTGCTCGGCACGCTGGCTTCGGCAGCGCTGTACCGCCGGGATTTCTTCGGTAAACAGGGCATTTCGCTGATGCTGATCTTGCCGATTGCGTTGCCGGGGATCATCACCGGGATCGCCCTGCTGGCGACGTTCAAGACGCTGGGGATCGAGCCGGGGATGTTCACCATCATCGTCGGCCACGCGACCTTCTGCGTGGTGATCGTCTACAACAACGTCATCGCCCGCCTGCGCCGCACTTCGCACAGTTTGATCGAGGCCTCGATGGACCTCGGCGCCGATGGCTGGCAGACCTTCCGCTACATCATCTTGCCGAACCTCGGCTCGGCGTTGCTGGCCGGCGGCATGTTGGCGTTTGCGCTGTCGTTCGACGAAATCATCGTCACCACGTTTACCGCCGGCCACGAACGCACGTTGCCGCTGTGGCTGCTAAACCAGCTCAGCCGCCCACGGGATGTGCCGGTGACTAACGTCGTCGCCATGCTGGTGATGATGGTGACGATGCTGCCGATCCTTGGCGCGTATTACCTGACGCGCGGCGGCGAGAGCGTCGCCGGCAGTGGCGGTAAATAGATTACGGGAGGAACCGGATCGAAATGTGGGAGCGGGCTTGTTCGCGAAGAGGCCATGACATTCGACGTTGATGTCGGCTGACCCACCGCTTTCGCGAGCAAGCCCGCTCCCACAGTTTCAATCCGGTTTCGGCAGAACAATAAAAGTGTTAGTGAGGACAAAACCATGCAAACCAGACTCTTGATCAACGGCCACCTGGTCAACGGCGAAGGCCCCGCCCAACCGGTGCTCAACCCTTCGCTCGGTGAAGTGTTGGTGGAAATCAACGAAGCCAGCGAAGCCCAGGTCGATGCCGCCGTGCGTGCCGCCGACAATGCTTTTGCCGAGTGGTCGCAAACCACACCGAAAGACCGCTCGCTGCTGCTGCTCAAACTCGCCGACGCCATCGAAGCTCATGGCGAGGAACTGGCGAAACTCGAATCCGCCAACTGCGGCAAACCCTACAGCGCCGCGTTGAATGACGAGATCCCGGCGATTGCCGACGTGTTCCGTTTCTTCGCCGGCGCCAGCCGTTGCATGAGCGGTTCGGCCGCTGGCGAATACCTGCCCGGCCACACCTCGATGATCCGTCGCGACCCGGTGGGCGTGATCGCCTCCATCGCGCCGTGGAACTACCCACTGATGATGGTCGCCTGGAAAATCGCCCCGGCGCTGGCTGCCGGTAATACCGTGGTGCTCAAGCCGTCGGAACAAACCCCGCTGACCGCGTTGCGTCTGGCCGAACTGGCGTCGGAAATTTTCCCGGCAGGTGTGCTCAATCTGGTGTTCGGTCGGGGTCTTACCGTTGGCAGCCCATTGGTGACCCACCCGAAAGTGCGCATGGTTTCACTGACCGGCTCGATTGCCACCGGTTCGAACATCATTTCCAGCACTGCCGACAGCGTCAAACGCATGCACATGGAACTGGGCGGCAAGGCGCCGGTGATCATCTTCGATGACGCCGATATCGACGCGGCGGTTGAAGGCATTCGCACCTTTGGTTTCTACAACGCCGGCCAGGACTGCACCGCTGCCTGCCGGATCTATGCGCAGCAAGGCATCTACGACACGTTCGTCGAGAAGCTCGGCGCGGCGGTCAGCAGCATCAAGTACGGCTTGCAGGATGATCCGTCCACCGAGTTGGGGCCACTGATCACCGCGCAGCATCGCGACCGTGTTGCCGGGTTTGTCGAGCGCGCCGTGGCGCAGCCGCATATTCGTTTGATCACCGGTGGCAAGGCTGTTGACGGTAACGGCTTCTTCTTTGAACCGACCGTGCTGGCCGATGCCCAGCAGGACGACGAGATCGTTCGTCGCGAAGTGTTTGGGCCGGTGGTTTCGGTGACCAGGTTCACCGATGAAGCGCAGGCGCTGGAATGGGCCAACGATTCGGACTACGGCCTCGCGTCCTCTGTGTGGACGGCAGATGTAGGACGCGCGCATCGCATGTCGGCACGTCTGCAGTACGGCTGCACATGGGTGAATACGCACTTCATGCTTGTCAGCGAAATGCCCCATGGCGGTCAGAAATTGTCCGGTTACGGGAAGGACATGTCCATGTATGGGCTGGAGGACTACACCACGGTTCGGCATGTGATGTTCAAGCATTAAAAAGCATCGCGAGCAGGCTCACTCCTACAAGGGATCGCATTTCAACCTGTAGGAGTGAGCCTGCTCGCGATGGCGTCAACTCCGGCTTCAAGGCAGAAACCGGCATTACGCACCACCAGGATCCCAAAACAATAACCACCGAACCGGGCGGCGCCCGCAAAGCCCCGCCACGGCCTCGGCCATCCGAAATCTGCCGATTTCACGGAGCAAACACACATGAGTTCCTCACCCGATCTCGCCGCAGCCGTTGCCGACAGCGATGCCGAACAACTGCGCAAACTGGGCTACACCTCCAACTTCAACCGCAGCATGAGCCTGTGGGAAAACTTCGCCCTCGGCTTCACTTATCTGTCACCGGTCGTAGGGGTTTATACCCTGTTCGGCCTGTGCCTGGCTGCCGGCGGGCCACCGATGTTCTGGGCGTACTTGCTGGTCGGTTGCGGCCAATTGCTGGTGTGCCTGATCTTCGGTGAAGTGGTCTCGCAGTTTCCGATTTCCGGCGGCGTTTATCCGTGGGCGCGGCGTCTGGTGGGCAAGAAATGGGCGTGGATGGTCGGCTGGATCTACTCCATCGCCCTGTGCGTGACCATCGCTGCTGTCGCAGTGGGCGCCGGCCCGTATCTGGCCGCCATGATGGGCTTTGAGCCGAGCAACAACACCAACATCGTCATCGCCCTGGTGCTGACGCTGTTCGCCACGCTGGTCAATCTGAGCGGCACCAAAGTGCTGGCGCGCATTGCCATGTTCGGTTTTCTCTGCGAGTTGGTCGGCGCGGTGATCGTCGGTGTGTACCTGCTGATCTTCGAACGTCACCAGCCACTGAGCGTGCTGTTCAACACCTTCGACATCAGCGTTGACGGCTCGTACCTGCCGGCCTTCCTCACCGCCTCGCTGGCGGGGATGTTCCTCTACTACGGCTTCGAGGCCTGCGGCGACGTCGCCGAAGAAACCCCGAACCCCAGCGCAAAAATCCCGGTGGCCATGCGCATGACCATCTACATCGGCGGCATCGCGGCAATGTTCGCCTGCCTGGCACTGATCCTCGCCGTGCCGGACATGCAAGCCGTAATCAACGGCACCGACAAAGACCCGGTCACCACCATCCTCAACAACGCCTTCGGCCCGGTCGGTTCGAAAATGGTGATGGGCGTGGTGATGATTTCCTTCATCTCCTGCGTCATCAGCCTGCAGGCCGCAGCGAGCCGTCTGCTGTATTCCTACGCTCGCGACGAAATGGTCATCGGCAGCCGACTGCTGAAAAAGATTTCTCCTACAACCCAAGTGCCGGTTGCTGCGCTGTTCGTCTCCGGCGTCCTGCCTGCGCTGATCATCGCCCTTGGCTTCTTCCTGCAAGACGCGGTGGCGACCATCGTCAGCTTCGCCGCCATCGGCATCTACCTCGCGTTCCAGATGATCGTGCTGGCCGCGCTGTACGCCCGCAGCAAAGGCTGGAAGCCGAGCGGCAAATTCACCCTCGGCGCGTGGGGCTGGCCGGTGAACATCGGCGCGCTGGTGTACGGTGTTGGCGCAATCATCAACATGGCCTGGCCACGCACGCCGGATGCGGCGTGGTATGTGAACTATGCGATGGTGTTGAGCACGGCGATCGTGATTGGCTTGGGGCTGGTTTACATGTGGATTGGCAAGCCGTATGACCATGGCAATGCGCCGGCTGGGGATGCTTGGAAGGTGAGTCGCTAAGAAGAATCACCCCGGAATCGAGATTTGATTCCGGGGTCTCCTCGAAGCACTGCCATCAATTCATCAGTACGCCATTTGATATCGGCTTTACCTCTAACAGCTTCGAAGCGATCCAGATCGATCACCTTTCTCTTTTTACCCTTCGCTTCATCTTTGCTCACAGAATTGCTTCTCCCTTTTCCCGATTGCTAACTCATAAAGGAAAATCTTCGGTGCAGGGATGGTTTAGCAGCGGAAGCTAAAAAAACAGGCATTTCCTACAGACACAGCCTGCCTGAAAAAGCCCAATTTCCTACGATGTGCGGCGAAAGGGTAGACTTGTCGCCGCAAGCGACTGACCGATAGGCTTTATCCCGTCGCTGTTAATTCAGCGATCCGGGGTCGAAGCCGGAAACTGTCAAAACGGTGCTTGCATGCCCTCCATTGAACTGCGGCTTTTTCACAACTTCAGTTCTGCTTTATGGCGGGCCGTGTGGCGCGGGCCTTCCGGCTTTACCGTTTCGACAGGAAGTAACCCGACTTCGAACGCCACTCGGCTCGCCACCCAATTTTTCGAAGAATTGGTGGCGACTTTCCAACTCGAAACGGAAGTCACTACATGTCTACGCAAATCCAGAATCCACCGTCAACGCACTTCACCCCCACCATCTTCACTCGCCACAACCGCTTCCTCCACGCCTTCATGCAAGACCACGAAGCCTGGTTCTGCGTTCAGGATCTCGGTCGCTTGATGGGCTATCCGCTGAACGAACGCCTCACCCTGAAACTCGATCCCGACCAGCGTCGCCAAGTCCTTCTGCGTCGGGACGGCGAAATCATCGATTGCGCGATGGTCAGCGAATCTGGCCTGTTCGCGCTGCTCGTCCATCACGTCGTCCCGGAAAACCGCTACCTGCGCCAATGGCTGAGTCATGAAGTCATCCCGATGCTGCGCGAAACTTATTCAAGCCCAATGGAAAACCACCCGAGCCTGAGTTCGATGCATTGGGCAGGCGTCACCGTGCCGTTGCTGCACTGGCAACAGCAGGCGTGGGTCAAATGGCGGGATGTGCCGGAGTTGATGCACGGCCAGCGGCCGTATCCGGTTCAGGGGACTTGTCGCTAAACCCCAGTGAACAAAAAACCTGTGGCGAGGAAGCTAGCTCCCTCGCCACAGGTTTAGCGTGTCCCCTCTAGCGAGTTGAATTCAGATGAGTAGAACTGTTCTCAAATTTCCTCAGATTGAGGAAGTCATTCCCTGTGATGAAAGCTTTGCGATCTATTACCTGAAACTAAACGACGATACCGAGCTTCAGAAAGCCATTCACGTCGGCATCGCCGATGCCGACGCAGGCAAGTTGATTGATCTGGCTACCGTAAAAGCCAAATGGCTTTCACGGTGCCCACCCCAGCGTTAAAACCGCGAAACACTCCGCATCGCATCCACCAGATACCGCATCGCAATCCGGTCACTCTCAGAAAGCTCCCGATAACGCTCCACCAGTTTCAGTTCGTCGGAGCTGAGCCGGCGCCTTCTACGGCCGCTGCCCAGGCACGGAAAGATGCCCAGCATGTCGGTAATGCCTTGGATTTTTGCCATGGACGATGTCCTTCTCTAATACTGCAAAGAATTGCTTAAACACCACATCGCCCTGCCCCTTACAGCAGCGCCGTGTGCCCTACCGGTCAGATGGGTCGCACCGGTCATGCCCATAGAATAGAAATTAAATCGGCGCTGAAAAGCAGTTTTTAGAGTAATTAGTCGAGAAAAGCAGATATGCCATGTAAATCAGAAGGCCCTGTCAGACTTTTAACCGACATGTCTTGTTTCATTGACACACTGGCGCAGTGAATCAACGAATTTTGCAATGCGAGCGAACGGTTTAAGCTAGCCGGCATCTGTTTATAGTCCGTTGCGTTTGGCCGAAGGCTTGTCCGAACCGTTATTTCTGATCCAGCACGTGCCAGGAAAGGCGCGGGATTGCACACGACAGGTTGTATTTATGCACCGCAGGAATTTGCTCAAAGCGTCCATGGCCATTGCGGCTTACACCGGTCTTTCGGCCACTGGCCTGCTGGCCACCCGCGCGTGGGCGGCCAATGGTGGCGCCGCCGATGGCGAGGCGCAGGCGTTTGACTTCGAAGCGCTGAAGCGCCAGGCCAAGCAACTGGCTGGCTCAGCCTATCAGGATACTAAACAGGTGCTGCCGCCGACGCTGGCGACCATGACCCCGCAAAACTTCAACGCGATCCGCTACGACGGCGAGCATTCGCTGTGGAAGGAAAATAAGGGCCAACTGGACGTGCAGTTTTTCCACGTCGGCATGGGCTTCCGTCAGCCGGTGCGCATGTACAGCGTCGATCCCAAGACCCGCACTGCGCGCGAGGTGCATTTCCGCCCGGCGTTGTTCAACTATGAAAACACCTCGGTCGACACTCAACAGTTGAAAGGCGACCTGGGTTTTGCAGGCTTCAAGCTGTTCAAAGCCCCGGAACTGGATCGCCATGACGTAGTGTCTTTCCTCGGTGCCAGTTATTTCCGTGCAGTGGATGCGACTGGCCAATATGGCCTCTCCGCGCGCGGTCTGGCGATCGACACTTACGCCAGGAAACGCGAAGAATTCCCTGACTTCACCAAGTTCTGGTTCGAGACACCGGACAAGAACGCCACGCGTTTTGTGGTCTACGCCCTGCTCGACTCGCCGAGCGCGACTGGCGCCTACCGTTTCGACATCGACTGCCAGGCCGAGCGCGTGGTGATGGAAGTCGACGCACACATCAACGCGCGCACCGCCATCGAGCAACTGGGCATCTCGCCGATGACCAGCATGTTCAGCTGCGGCACCCACGAACGTCGCATGTGCGACACCATTCACCCGCAAATCCACGATTCCGATCGCCTGGCGATGTGGCGTGGCAACGGCGAGTGGATCTGCCGTCCGCTGAACAACCCGGCGACCCTGCAGTTCAACGCGTTCGCCGACACCGATCCGAAGGGCTTCGGTCTGGTGCAGACCGACCACGAGTTTGCCAACTATCAGGACACCGTCGACTGGTACAGCAAGCGCCCGAGCCTGTGGGTCGAACCGACCACCGCGTGGGGCGAGGGCTCCATCGATCTGCTGGAAATTCCAACCACCGGCGAGACCCTCGACAACATCGTCGCGTTCTGGACGCCGAAAAAACCAGTGGCCGCCGGCGACTCGCTGAACTACGGCTACAAGCTCTACTGGAGTGCCCTGCCGCCGGTCGGCACGCCGCTGGCGCGGGTGCACGCGACTCGTTCGGGCATGGGTGGATTCGTCGAAGGCTGGGCACCGGGCGAACATTACCCGCCGGTCTGGGCCCGTCGCTTCGCCGTGGACTTCACCGGTGGCGGTCTGGATCGCCTGCCGCAGGGCACCGGGATTGAACCGGTGGTGACGTGCTCGAACGGCAAGGTGCAGGATTTCAGCGTGCTGGTGCTGGATGACATCAAGGGTTACCGGATCCTGTTCGACTGGTATCCGACCAATGACAGCGTCGAGCCGGTGGAGCTGCGGTTGTTCATCCGCACCAATGACCGCACGCTGAGCGAGACCTGGTTGTACCAGTACTTCCCGCCGGCGCCGGACAAGCGCAAATACCCTTGAGGGTTATGTAGCGCCTGATTGAGCCTCATTGCGAGCAGGCTCACTCCTACAGTTGATCGGCGTCGAACACTGTTTTTGTGTACGACACATAACCCTGGAGTGAGCCTGCTCGCGATAGCGTCCGCCCAGGCAGCGCAACGACAACCAGATAAAACAAAGCCCCGGCCATCACTGACCGGGGCTTTTTGCTTTACCGCAACCGATTCAATCGCGCAAATCAGACTCATGAATCGGCTGATCCCGATGAGTCGCGCGCTGATACTGCGCCGGCCACACCGCTTTGCGCCCGCCCAGATCATCGTCGGCGTGCAGCGGCCAGTACGGGTCGCGTAGCAGTTCACGGGCGAGGAAGATGATGTCGGCCTGGCAGGTGCGCAGAATGTGCTCGGCCTGCGCCGGCTCGGTAATCATGCCGACGGTGCCGGTGGCGATGCCTGATTCCTTGCGCACCCGTTCGGCGAAGCGCGTCTGATAACCCGGCCCCACAGGAATCTCGGCGTTGGCGGCGGTACCACCGGACGAGACGTCGATCAGATCCACCCCCAACGCCTTCAGGCGGCGCGCCAGCTCCACGGTTTCATCCGGGTTCCAGCCGTCTTCCACCCAGTCGGTGGCCGAAACCCGGACAAACACCGGCAACTCTTGAGGCCAGACCTCGCGCACGGCCTCGGTGACTTGCAAGACCAGCCGAATACGGTTTTCGAACGAACCACCGTATTGATCGCGGCGCTGATTGCTCAATGGCGACAGAAACTGATGCAGCAGATAACCGTGGGCGGCATGCACTTCGACCACGCTGAAACCTGCGGTCAACGCACGTTTGGCCGCAGCAACGAACGCCTGGATGACTTCGGCGATCTGAGCTTCATCGAGCTGCTTGGGTTGCGTGTGTTGCGGGTCGAAAGCAATCGGCGACGGCCCGACCGGGGTCCAGCCACCATCGCCCAACTTGACGCTGCCATGTTTGCCGAGCCAAGGCCGATGGGTGCTGGCCTTGCGCCCGGCGTGGGCCAGTTGAATGCCGGCGACAGCGCCCTGGGCGGTGATGAAACGGGTGATGCGTTGCAGCGGTTCGATCTGTTCGTCATTCCATAAACCGAGGTCTTCGGCGGTGATCCGCCCGTCGGCCGTGACCGCCGTAGCCTCGGTGAAAACCAGGCCGGCGCCGCCCACCGCACGGCTGCCCAGGTGCACCAGATGCCAGTCGTTGGCCAGACCGTCGACGCTGGAGTACTGGCACATCGGCGAGACGGCGATGCGATTGGGCAGGGTCAATTGGCGAAGGGTAAAGGGTTCGAGCAGCAGACTCATGGGGCACCTCTCAAATCAGTGGGCAGGCTCCAGGGTTCTGTTTGAAAAGTCGACGAGTGACAGGAAAAGGCGCAGCACCCGCCCCCGCGGGCAAAACATTCGACAAGACGTCACAAGGCCAATCAAGCAGTGCTTAGAGCCTAGTCGACAACTGGGGATGAGGCAGGGTTCAGAGTAATTCTGTGTGTGAAAGACCGCCTTCGCGAGCAAGCCCCACACAAGGGCAACACCGTACCTGTGGGAGCGGGCTTGCTCGCGAATGGCGTCAACGCGGTTCGATGTGGGCAATCATCAGTTGTACCGTCTCGTTGCCCCGAAACTCGTTGACGTCGAGTTTGTAGGCCAGTTCAACCCATTGAATCGTCGGATTCGGCCAGACATCGCGGTCGATACCGAAGGCAATTCCGTCGAGTTTCACCGAACCGCACTCGCTTTTCAGCACCACTTTCAGGTGCCGCTCGCCGACCACCCGCTGCTCGACCAACTGGAACACGCCATGGAACAGCGGCTCCGGAAAGTGCTGGCCCCAAGGCCCGGCGTGACGCAGGGCGCGGGCCAGTTCGAGGTGGAATTCCTCGACCGCCAAGGTGCCATCCGACAGCATGCGCCCGGTCAGGTCTTCTTCACGAAGCTGGCGACGCACTTCGGCATCAAAAGCCTCGGCGAACAGCGGAAAATTCTCTTGCGCCAAGGTCAGGCCGGCCGCCATGGCGTGACCACCGTATTTGGCAATCAGGTTCGGATGCTGCGCCGCCACCACGCTCAGGGCATCGCGAATGTGGAAACCCTGCACCGAGCGCCCCGAGCCTTTGAGCAGGCCGTCACCGGCATCGGCGAACGCGATGGTCGGGCGGAAATAACGCTCTTTCATCCGTGACGCGAGAATGCCGATGACACCCTGGTGCCACTCGGGATCGAACAGACACAGGCCGAACGGCATCGATTCCACTGGCAAGTCCTTGAGCTGGGCCAACGCTTCGCGCTGCATGCCCTGCTCGATGGATTTGCGATCCTGGTTCATGCCGTCCAGTTGCGCGGCCATTTCCCGCGCCAGATTGGCGTCGGCGGTGAGCAGGCATTCGATCCCCAGGCTCATGTCGTCGAGGCGCCCCGCCGCATTCAGGCGCGGGCCGACGATAAAGCCCAGATCCGTGGAAGTGATACGCGCCGCGTCACGCTTGGCGACTTCGAGAATCGCCTTGATCCCCGGCCGTGCACGCCCGGCGCGGATCCGCTCCAGGCCCTGATGCACCAGGATCCGGTTGTTGGCGTCCAGCGGCACCACGTCAGCGACGCTGCCCAGCGCCACCAGGTCGAGCAGCTCGCCAATGTTCGGTTGCGGTTTGCTCTCGTACCAGCCAAGGCTGCGCAGGCGGGCGCGCAAGGCCATCAGCACGTAGAAAATCACCCCGACCCCGGCCAACGCCTTGCTCGGGAAGTCGCAGCCAGGCTGGTTCGGGTTGACCAGCGCATCGGCCAGCGGCAGCTCATCGCCGGGCAAGTGGTGGTCGGTGATCAACACCTTGAGCCCGGCCTTTTTCGCCGCAGCCACGCCTTCAACGCTGGAGATGCCGTTGTCGACGGTGATCAACAACTGCGGCTCGCGGGTCAGCGCCACCTCGACGATTTCCGGGGTCAGGCCGTAGCCATATTCGAAGCGGTTCGGCACCAGATAGTCGACATGCGCCGCACCGAGCAAACGTAGACCGAGCATACCCACCGTACTGGCCGTCGCGCCGTCCGCATCGAAGTCGCCGACGATCAGAATCCGCTGACGCTGCTCCAGCGCCGTCACCAGCAGATCCACCGCCGCATCGATGCCCTTGAGCTGCTGGAACGGAATCAACCGCGCCAGGCTTTTATCCAGCTCCGCCTCGGACTGCACGCCCCGCGCCGCGTACAAACGGGTCAACAGCGGTGGCAGGTCACCGAGAAACGGCAGAGTGGCAGGCAACGGTCGAGGATCAATACGCATGGGGTAACGGAAACTTCTCTTGAATACGTGGGATTAATCAGTGGCGATGCGGGATCAGCCGCGTTCGCCTTGCAGCCATTGCAACTGGACTTCGTGCTGACCACGGTCGTCGGTCACGAAAATCGTCCCTTCGCTGATCATCACGTCCCACTTGATAACGCGGGGCATGTCCTTGGCCAGGGTCTCCAGCACTTCTTGCGGGACCGCAGCGATGTTGACGTTTTTCAGGTTCTTGATCGCCGGGATCACTTTGGTTTCCCAGACGCGCAGGCTGCCGTAGGCCAGCAGGCTGGTGCGCTCGGTACGGCGCGAGCACCAGGTCAGGCGATCGGCGTCTGGCTGGCCGACTTCGATCCAGTGCAGAACACGGTCATCCAGGCTCTTTTCCCACAGCGCAGGCTCATCCACGTCTGACAGACCACGGCCAAACGACAACTGCTCGTTGTACCAGAGCGCGTAGGCCAGCAGGCGCACGGTCATGCGCTCTTCGGTTTCCGAAGGGTGACGGGCGATGGTCTGCTTGACGCTCTCGTAGACACTGCGGTCGAGGTCGGTGAGGTTCAGTTCAAACTTGTAGGTAGTGGACGGCTGGGCCATGAACGGGCTTCTTGATACGAGGAAAGTCGGCAAGTCTAACCGAAGCGGTAGGCAATCATCGAATTGATGGTGATCAACCTGCGGCGCCTGACAGCCGGCTATGTTAAAACGCTGTATCCGCTCAGCCTTGTCCTACAGGATTCAGTATGCCGTTCGCCAACAAACCGCTCAGCGGTGTGAAAGTCATTGAATTGGGTACGTTGATTGCCGGGCCGTTTGCGTCGCGCATTTGCGGCGAGTTCGGCGCTGAAGTGATCAAGATCGAATCGCCCGACGGCGGCGATCCGCTGCGCAAGTGGCGCAAATTGTATGAAGGCACCTCGCTGTGGTGGTTCGTTCAGGCGCGCAACAAAAAGTCGCTGACGCTGAACCTCAAGCACCCCGATGGTCTGGCGATCCTGAAAAAGCTGCTCGGCGAAGCCGACATCCTGATCGAGAACTTTCGTCCCGGCGTGCTGGAAAAACTCGGGCTGAGCTGGGAAACCCTGCACGCGCTGAACCCGAAACTGGTGATGGTGCGCCTCTCGGGTTTCGGCCAGACCGGGCCGATGAAGGATCAACCGGGCTTCGGCGCGGTTGGCGAGTCCATGGGCGGCTTGCGCTACATCACCGGTTTCGAAGACCGGCCACCGGTACGTACCGGGATTTCCATCGGCGACTCGATAGCAGCGCTTTGGGGTGTGATCGGTGCGCTGATGGCCTTGCGTCATCGCGAGGTGAATGGCGGTCTCGGCCAGGTCGTCGATGTGGCGCTGTACGAGGCGATTTTCGCCATGATGGAAAGCATGGTGCCGGAGTTCGACGTGTTCGGTTTCATCCGCGAGCGCACCGGCAATATCATGCCGGGGATCACGCCGTCATCGATCCACACCAGCGCCGACGGCAAGCATGTGCAGATTGGCGCCAATGGCGACGCGATTTTCAAGCGCTTCATGCTGATCATCGGCCGCGAGGATCTGGCCAACGACCCGGCGCTGGCGAGCAACGACGGGCGCGATACCCGCCGTGACGAGTTGTATGGGGTGATCGACCGCTGGGTCAATTCGCTGCCGCTGCAAAGCGTGCTCGACCTGCTCAATCAGGCTCAGGTGCCGGCCAGCCGGATCTTCAGCGCCGAGGACATGTTCAGCGATCCGCAGTACCTGGCGCGGGAGATGTTCCTGCAGGCCAAACTGCCGGACGGCAAGCCTTTCAAGATGCCGGGCATTGTGCCGAAACTCTCTGATACACCGGGTACTTCCGAATGGGTCGGGCCGCAACTCGGTGAACACAATGCGCAGGTACTCCACGATCTTGGCTATGACGAACAGCAGATCGCCCGCTTGCGCGCAGACGGAGCCATTTAAGCTGAAACATCGGCAGACATCGGACGCCAACCGCGCCCACCACTGGTGGACGTGGCGGCTGTTCGGCTTGTTGTTTCTGCTGGCCCTGCCGGCCTGGGCCCAGGCCAAACCCACGCTGGTCTGGTTAATGCGCGATCTGCCGCCCCTGACCATCTTCGAAGGCCCGAAAAAGGGTCTGGGCGTGATCGATCAACTGTTGCCGATGCTGATCGCCGGCATGCCGCAATACGAACACACGCTGATGCGAGTCAACCGCGCCCGGGGCATGCAGATGATGCATGACACCTCGTTCACCTGCGACCCGTCACTGATCTGGAGCAAAGAGCGCACACAATGGATCGTTTTTTCCATTCCGGCGTTCCGCGCCGTCAGCAATGGACTGGTGGTGCGTCAGAAAGATCGCGCAGTGCTGGAGCCCTACGTGGTCGACGGCGAGGTCGATCTGGCGGCCTTTTTGGCCAACGCCGAGCAAAAGGTCGGGGTCGTGGCCGAGCGCAGTTACGGTGAGTTTGTCGATGGTCTGCTGCAACAGGCACCCGACGGTGCGCTGACGCCGCATTACGGCAACGATGCACTCAGCAGCCTGCTGTCGATGCAGCGCCTGGGCCGTCTTCAGGTGGTTTTGGGGTATTGGCCAGAGATTCGCTACCAGGCCCACCAGGCGCAAATTGCCGAAGATGAATTGGTGTTCTTTCCGATTCAAGGCACGGGCAAATACCTGTCGGGATACATCGGGTGCTCCGATACGCCTCAAGGTAGACAGGCCATCAGCGAGATCAACCAACTGCTGCGCACCCTGCCCCACGAGCACCTGAACGAGCTCTACGCCAACTGGCTGGACCCGGCCAGGCGCAACGATTATCTCGAACAGGCGCGGACATTCTTCGAACAACAGACCGCGCAGTAAAGAACTGCGGGCAAAAAGAAACCCCGAGAAGTGGGGAGACGACTCGGGGTTAAACGCGGTCTACATAAAGACCCGTAGCAGCAAGCGACAAGCACCGGAGCACAATGCTTGATCCTGCTGTTATGGGGTCTGACTGACGGGGATGTAGGAAGGTTCCCACAAAAAATATTTCATCTTTACAGGGCCGCGCGCTTATCCAGCGCCGCATTGCGCAAGGCCGCGATCACACAGGGTTCCAGTCGCCCTTCGGCGATCAGGACGTCGCGGTGCAAACCGTCGACCACATCTGTCAGCAGACGTTTGTCGGTCAACTGCGCTTGATTGAATTCGCGCTCCACCACGATGGCACCGTTGCCGTTTCTCAAGGTCACCAGGCATTCGCCATGGGAGCCACGAGGAGTCAACGTCACCTGATACGGGCTCAGAGCCTCACCGAGCAATAGACTGATACTTTCCATCTCGATCTCCACTCAACAGTCCGAAAACATTGCGCCTGGGGCGTGTCCACAATAAATGACCACCGGCCCGAGAAGAAAGTTCTGAATACCGGGCTCCTCCCTGAGCAGTGACCGGTCTGTCAGAGCATGCACGCTGAAGATGACAGAAAAACATCGGTGCTGTTCAGGCGATGACCGGCGCACGCATCGTAGCCAGATAGGCGTCCAGCAGACCTCTCATCAGTACTGCCGAGACCGGTGTATGCAGGCGTCCCAGCAACATCGGCGCATGTCCCAGCAGCAGATGCTCAAGATCGGTCAGCAGGCCTGCCGCCACCGGTCCCAGCAGAATCAGCCCGCGCGCCTGACGCTGAGCCCTAAGGTGGCGAATCAGTGCCATGCCGTCGCCACCTTTGAGCTGCGGATCGCAGATCGCAATATCCACGGCGCCGCGATGGCCCAGGGAAACCAGCGCCGAGGACAGCGTCGGCGCGGTGAGCACATCGTAGATGCCGATGGCGTTGAGCATCTGATGCAACGCCATCAGCTGGAACGGATTGGGTTCAAGAATCAGGACTTTTAGCGAGCGCATCGGCGACCTCGGAAACTGCAGTGGCGGACTCTTGCCGCAGGGTCCGTTCACTCTAGGGGAGCCGTCCTCAGCCTCCCATCGGAAAAGGCGCCGCGTCCTATAGGAAACTTCCCATCTTCAGTGCAGACATTGGCAGCCGTTTTCCGTGCGGCGCTGGCTGATGTCGGTCCAGCCACCGAGCAGACCGCGCAATTGGCCATCGGCGCTGTAAAACGGCACGGTCCACTGATAGATCGCCTTGGAGCCGCTCTTGAACGCCAGCTGACGATTGCTGAAACGGACCTTGCGCGTATGCATCTGCACCATGAACTCATCGTGCAGCATCCGTGCTGTAGCTTCGGGCAGTGCATCGACTTCGAACAGCATCCTTCCCTTCACCTGCTCGAGTCGGACCGAGAGTGCCTCTTCATAGCTTCGATTGCACATTACCAGGCGACCTTGCAGGTCGCGGACGAAGACCGGATCGGGCATCGCATCGATCAACGCGTGCTGAAAGGCCAATTGGTCACCCAAGTGCTTTTCCGCTTCGCGGCGTTGTCGGATGACCGCCGCCAGCCGCCGATTCCAGACCAGTGACAACAACCCGAAGCCCCCCAGCCCAGCCATGCCCCAGCAGCCCCAATCGACGAACTCGTCCCACAGCGAAAGCCGTGCCGGCGGAGAGACACCGTCCAGCCACTTCACCCGGATGGCGCGCAACTCTGTGGCGGGAAAGGCGCCCAGCGCCTTGTTGAGGATACTCGCCAGTTCGGGCAACCCCTTGCGCACGGCCAGGTGATCGGCCTCCCAGCGCCCTTCCACCAGCCCGCCGACCTTGAGCAACCCTGAAGGGTACAACTGCGCACCGATTTCATTTTCGATGGTGGCGTAGGCCTCACCGCTTTCGACCAGCGCCCGCGCTTCGGCATACGTCTTGACCGAAAGAATCTCGATTGACGGATATTCGCGCCGCACAACCTCCTCCAGCGCATGCCGAGCGG
The DNA here is from genome assembly GCF_002878485.1 of Pseudomonas sp. AD21. Classification (NCBI taxonomy): domain Bacteria; kingdom Pseudomonadati; phylum Pseudomonadota; class Gammaproteobacteria; order Pseudomonadales; family Pseudomonadaceae; genus Pseudomonas; species Pseudomonas sp. AD21. The sequence continues at coordinate 29,309 of NZ_NQYG01000042.1, read as the reverse complement.
GCAATACCAGCACCCGCTTCACCAGTTGTTCCAGCGACTGGATGGCCGGCTCGTCCTTGTGACCGACGAACACCCAGCCTGCACCGCCAAAGGCGTGACTGAAGTTCAGGAAAGTTTTGCGCTCATCGTTCATGGCCAGGGTGGTACTCAGATCCGCTGTCCCGGTTTGCAGGTGCTCCAGCATCTGATCAGTGGAAAACGATTCCACGTGAACAAACTGCAAACCGGTCATCGCACTGATGCGCTTGAGCACATCGTTGTTCAAGCCAGCCCAGTGCCCGTGTTCGTCCAGAAACAGGTACAAGGGGTATTGCACTGAAGCGACGGTCACGCTGGGGTTGTCTCGTATCCAGCGTCGCTCCCGCTCGTCCAGCTCAATGAGTTCGATCTTCTGCGCCTGCCCCCCTTCGTGCAGCACCATTTGTGCTGCCATCCCCCCGCGGACGAATCCACTCAGGCACAACAACAGTAGCCAGCCCAGGGCCGGTTTAATTGCTCGTTCATACAGCATTGCCACTTCCTTCGTGATCGACTCACCCGTCCTTCATGGGCGAAAACCCGAGCAGTGTGGCAGCAGAAACAAAAAAGCCCGTCAGGAGACGGGCTTCAAAATGTGACAGCTTTTTCGGTTTACAACGGCTTGCCGCGGTTGCCATGCTGGCTGACAAAGGCCTGTACGGCTTTCAGCTCGTTTGGCAAAACGGTGCAACGCTCGTTTCGCTCAAACAAATCAGAAAGATGTGCAGGCAGTTCGAGAGCTTTTCCTACACCGGCTTTCTCCACGGCATCCGGGAATTTCACCGGATGCGCAGTGCCCAGAATCACCATCGGGATGTCCAGGCTGCGACGGCATTCGCGTGCGGCTTTCACGCCGATAGCGGTGTGCGGGTCCAGCACTTCGCCGCACTGCTCGTAGACTTCGGCAATGGTTTCGCAGGTTTGCGCATCGTCAACGGCCAGCGAGTCGAACAGCTTGCGGGCTTCGGTCCAACGCTCTTGCTCGACGCTGAAACCGCCGCCCTGCTTGAACGAGTCCATCAACCCGGCGATCGCCGCACCGTTGCGACCGTGCAGGTCGAACAACAGGCGTTCGAAGTTCGACGAGACCATGATGTCCATCGACGGCGACAGCGTGGCGTGCAGGGTTTCCTTGACGTACTGGTTGCCGCTCATGAAGCGGTGCAGGATGTCGTTGCGGTTGGTGGCGACGATCAACTGATTGATCGGCAGGCCCATGTTGCGCGCCAGGTAACCGGCGAAGATGTCGCCGAAGTTGCCGGTCGGCACCGAGAACGATACCGAACGCGCCGGGCCGCCCAATTGCAGGGCTGCGTGGAAGTAGTAGACGATCTGGGCCATGATCCGCGCCCAGTTGATCGAGTTCACCGCCACCAGACGCGTGCCTTTGAGGAAGCTCTGGTCGGCGAAGCTGTTCTTGACCATTTCCTGGCAGTCATCGAAGTTGCCTTCGATGGCGATGTTGTGGATGTTCTCGCCGAGAATGGTGGTCATCTGCCGACGCTGCACTTCGGACACACGGTTGTGCGGGTGCAGGATGAAGATGTCGACGTTTTCGCAATGCTTGCAGCCTTCGATGGCAGCCGAACCGGTGTCGCCGGAGGTGGCGCCGACGATCACCACGCGCTCGCCGCGCTTTTCCAGCACGTAGTCGAGCAGACGACCGAGCAGTTGCAGGGCGAAGTCCTTGAACGCCAGAGTCGGGCCGTGGAATAGCTCCATGACCCATTCGTTGCCGTTGAGCTGACGCAGCGGGGCAACGGCGCTGTGCGAGAACACACCGTAGGTTTCTTCGAGAATCTTTTTGAAATCGGCGTCAGGAATGCTGCCGGTGACAAACGGGCGCATCACCCGGAAAGCCAGTTCGTGATACGGCAGGCCGGCCCACGAAGCGATTTCTTCCTGGGTGAAACGTGGCAGGTTTTCCGGGACGTACAGACCGCCGTCGGTGGCGAGACCGGCCAGCAGGACGTCTTCGAAATTCAGGGCCGGTGCCTGGCCGCGGGTGCTGATGTAACGCATGACTGACTCCAATGCAGAGTGTTCGCAATGCCGGGCCCGCGCACGGGCCCGGTCAATGATGGCGACTTAGTTCAGGTGCTCGACGCGGATCCGCACAACCGGACCGTTGACGCCGGCCAATGCTTCCAGGGCGGCAATCGCATCGTTCATGTGCTGTTCCAGCACGCGATGGGTCAGCAGGATCATCGGCACCAGACCGTCGTGCTCTTCGACTTCCTTCTGCATGATCGACTCGATGTTGATGCCGCGTTCCGAGAGGATGCTCGCCACCTGAGCCAACACACCCGGATGGTCCTTGGCCTGAATGCGCAGGTAGTAGGCGCTTTCGCAGGCTTCGATCGGCAGGATCGGATGCGCCGACAGCGAGTCCGGCTGGAAGGCCAGGTGCGGTACGCGGTTTTCCGGATCGGAGGTCATCGCGCGAACCACATCGACCAGATCGGCGATCACCGACGAAGCGGTTGGCTCCATGCCAGCGCCAGCGCCGTAGAACAGCGTCGAACCCGCCGCGTCACCATTGACCATCACTGCGTTCATCACGCCGTTGACGTTGGCGATCAGGCGATCGGCCGGGATCAGCGTCGGATGTACGCGCAGCTCGATACCGGCAGCGGTGCTGCGAGCCACACCGAGGTGCTTGATGCGGTAGCCCAGCGCTTCGGCATAGTTCACGTCAGCGGTGGTCAGCTTGGTGATGCCTTCGGTGTAGGCCTTGTCGAATTGCAGCGGAATGCCGAACGCGATCGAAGCCAGAATCGTCAGCTTGTGCGCGGCGTCGATGCCTTCGACGTCGAAGGTCGGATCGGCTTCGGCGTAGCCCAGCGCTTGCGCTTCGGCCAGCACGTCCTCGAAGGTACGACCCTTCTCGCGCATTTCGGTGAGAATGAAGTTACCGGTGCCGTTGATGATCCCGGCGACCCAGTTGATGCGGTTGGCGGACAGGCCTTCACGGATCGCCTTGATCACCGGAATGCCACCGGCCACAGCCGCTTCGAACGCCACGATCACGCCTTTCTCGCGTGCCTTGGCGAAAATCTCATTACCGTGAACGGCGATCAGTGCCTTGTTCGCGGTGACCACATGCTTGCCATTCTCGATGGCCTTGAGTACCAGCTCGCGGGCAACGGTGTAGCCGCCCATCAGCTCTATGACGATGTCGATCTCAGGGTTCGTGGCCACTTCGAAGACATCGTTGGTAATCGCAATACCGGTCGTCTGGAACTGAGGCTTTGGCGTGCGCATGGCAATTTGTGCCACTTCGATCCCACGCCCGGCACGACGAGCAATTTCCTCGGCGTTGCGCTGAAGTACGTTGAAGGTACCGCCACCGACGGTCCCTAACCCACAGATGCCTACTTTGACCGGATTCACTGTGAACTCCCCATGAAACGGCCGACGCAAGGTCGGCCGGAAAACAACCGCGTACTCGCGGCTCTCTATTAATGGCCCGGCGATGTTACCGCCGGACCATGATCGTCACGGCTGACCGTGACGATGCGAATTACTTGGCGCCCAATGCCAGTTTGGCGACTTGTGGCGCCGGCTGGTAGCCCGGAATGACTTGTCCGTCGGCCAAAACGATGGCCGGTGTGCCATTCACACCGATCGACTGACCGAGGGCGAACTGTTTGGAAACCGGGTTCGCGCATTTGGCGGCCTTGATTTCCTTGCCATCGACCATTTTGTCCATGGCGGCTTTCTTGTCGGTCGAGCACCACACGGCTTGCAGTTGCTCGTCACCCGGCGAACCCAGGCCCTGGCGCGGGAACGCAACATAACGCACTTCGATGCCGCGCTTGTTCAGCTCAGGCACTTCGGCGTGCAGCTTGTGGCAGTACGGGCAGGTGGTGTCGGTGAACACGGTGATGTGCGATTTGGTCTCGCCCACGGCCGGATACACCACGGTTTCGGCCACCGGAATGGCGTTGATCAATTTGGAAATGCCCAGGCGTTCGGTCTTCTCGGTCAGGTTGACCGGTTTACCGTCCTTGAGCTGGAACAGGTTGCCCTGAACGATGTACTGGCCATCGGCGCTGGCGTACAGCACGCGGCTGCCCTTGAGCTTGACTTCATACATGCCCGGCAACGGGCTGGCGCTGATGCTTTCTACCGGAACCTCGAGTTCGAGTTTTTCCAGGCTTTGACGAATGGCTTTGTCGGCCGCGTCATCGGCGACGGCAAAGGTGCTGACCAACGCAATGGCTGCGGCGGCGAAAATCTGGGTCAAACGCATGAGAACTCCTGAAGGCGGACAAATGAAACGGTCAGAACGCCCGTGCCGGAACACCGGGTCATAACCGTCCATCGTGCAAACCGGCAAAGCCTAACACATAAGGCTCGCAGGGCCGAATGCGCCTGACACAAGACACTCAAGGCCTAATGACACACAGTATTGTGGCGAGGGGATTTATCCCCGATGGGTTGCGAAGCAGCCCTGAAACCATCCACCGCCATCTATCAGGCAAAACGGAGCACGCCGGGCTTGGGGCTGCTGCGCAGCCATCGGAGATAAATCCCCTCACCACGGGTACACATTCCACCATTGGAGATTTCATCAGCCGCGCGGATGGTGTTTGGCGTGCAGGTCTTGCAGGCGAGCGCGGGCGACGTGGGTGTAAATCTGCGTGGTCGACAAATCGCTGTGCCCAAGCAGCATCTGCACCACGCGCAAATCCGCGCCATGGTTAAGCAGGTGCGTGGCAAACGCATGCCGAAGAGTATGCGGCGACAGCGACTTGCCGATCCCGGCAACCTTGGCCTGATGCTTGATGCGGTGCCAGAAGGTCTGGCGGGTCATCTGCTCGCCGCGCTGACTGGGGAACAACACATCGCTGGGGCGCCCGCCCAGCAGCTCGCTGCGGCCATCGCGCATGTAGCGCTCGATCCAGACAATCGCCTCCTCGCCCATCGGCACCAGCCGCTCCTTGCTGCCCTTGCCCATCACCCGCAATACGCCCTGTCGCAGGTTGACCTGCTCGAGGGTCAGGCTCACCAGCTCGGTCACCCGCAGACCGCAGGCGTACAGCACTTCAAGCATGGCGCGATCGCGCTGGCCGATGGCTTCGCTCAGGTCCGGTGCCTTGAGCAACGCCTCAACGTCGGCCTCCGAAAGAGACTTGGGCAGCGGTCGACCCAATTGCGGCATGTCGACGCGTAAGGTCGGATCGACGCTGATCATTTTTTCCCGCAGCAGATAGCGATAAAAGCCACGCACCCCCGAGAGAAATCGGGCGGTGGAACGCGGTTTGTAATTCTGCTCCAGACGCCAGGCCAGATGATCGAGGATCAACTCGCGACCGGCATTGATCAGCTCCAGGTTCTTCTCCTGCAGCCAGCCATTGAACAGGGCCAGATCGCTACGGTAGGCGCCACGGGTGTTGTCGGACAGGCCTTTTTCCAGCCACAGGGCGTCGAGGAATTGGTCAATCAGTGGATGGTCGATGGCAGGCATGGGCGCTCAAGACACGCAACCTCAGGGACTGCGCGCAAATGTAGAGTGAACTGTAGGAATGGACGCTAGTCTTTCATAGCCCGCAATTTCAAGGAACAGGGAGCATCAATGAACGAGCAGCAAATTCTATTGGCATTTGGCGGGATTGGCGCGGCGGCGCTGGGTTGCCAATGGCTGGCGTGGCGCCTGAAGCTGCCGGCGATTCTGTTTCTGTTACTGACGGGTATTCTGGTTGGCCCGATTCTGGGCTGGCTCGATCCGCAGGAAATGTTCGGGCCGCTGCTGATGCCGTTGGTGTCGCTGGCGGTGGCGCTGATTCTGTTTGAGGGCAGCCTGACGCTGCACCTGTCGGAATGGAAGGAGATCGGCAGCGTCGTCCATCGTCTGGTGACCATTGGCGCGATCTCGACCTGGATCGTCATCGCGGTCGCCACGCATTTCCTGCTCGGTTTCGACTGGATGCTGGCCATCCTGTTCGGCAGCCTGACACTGGTCACCGGCCCGACCGTGATCGTGCCGATGCTGCGCGTGGTGCGACCGAAAGCTTCGATCGCCAACATTCTGCGCTGGGAAGGCATTGTCATCGACCCGATCGGCGCCCTCCTCGCCGTGGTGGTCTACAGCTTCATCATCGCCAGCGCTGAAGGTCATGGCTTCAAGCAGAGTCTGTTCACCTTTGGCGGCGTGATTCTGTGCGGCGCGGTGTTCGGCATTGTCGGTGGCTGGCTGCTCGGTACGGTGATCCGCCGGCAATGGCTGCCGGAATACCTGCACAACCTCGCCTCGCTGGCCGCGGTGCTGGGGATTTTCATTGTCTCCAACGAGGTGATGCACGAGTCCGGCCTGCTGGCGGTGACATTGATGGGCATGTGGCTGGCGAATATGAAGGGCGTGGACGTGCGGCACATTCTGCACTTCAAGGAAAACCTCAGCGTGTTGCTGATTTCCGGGTTGTTCATTCTGCTGGCGGCACGCCTGGACCTGTACGCACTGATTGGACTGGGGCCGCTGGTACTGATTCTGCTGCTGGTTATTCAGTTGATCGCCCGTCCGCTGAACGTACTGCTCAGTACCGCCGGTTCCAGTCTGAGCTGGCGCGAACGCGCATTGCTGTGCTGGATCGCCCCGCGCGGGATAGTGGCGGCGGCGGTGTCGGCGATTTTCGCGATTCGTCTGCATGAAGCCGGACATGAAGGCGCCCTGCTGTTGGTGCCACTGACCTTTGCCGTGATCATCGGCACCGTGGTCCTGCAAAGCGCCACCGCACGACCACTGGCACGACTGCTGAAGGTCGCCGAACCGGCGCCAAGCGGCTTCCTGATCGTGGGTGCGAACGGCCCGGCGCGGGAGCTGGGCAAATCACTGCAGCAACTGGGCAGCCGCGTGCTGCTGACCGATTCGAGCTGGGAGAACATTCGCACGGCGCGTATGGAAGGTTTGCCGACGTATTTTGGCAATCCGGCCTCGCAGCACGCCGATGCGCATCTGGATCTGGTCGGGCTTGGGCATCTGCTGGCGCTGTCGCCGTCGGGTGAACTCAATACCTTGGCGGCGATGCGCTTTCGTCATGACTTCGGTCATCAGCGCTTGTTTGGCCTCGCCAGTGGTCACGAGAGCCGTCGCAGCGACAAACACCGGGCGAGCCTTGAGCATCGCGGCAATCAGCTGGGCAGCGAAGCATTTACCTACGCGAAGCTGGCGAGCCAGATGGGTCAGGGTGCCGAGCTTTACAGCACGACGCTGACCGATGGTTTCGGCTGGGAGGATTACCGCGCACTGCACGGCAATCGCGCGACCTTGCTGTTCATGCGCGATGACAGCGGCTGGGTGCATGTGGTGACGCCGGAGACGGCGGTGAAGCCTGGGGCGGGGTGGACGTTGCTGGCGTTGATTCAGCCGGAGGCCAGCGGCGCCTGATCTGACGCCTTCGCGAGCAAGCCCGCTCCCACAGGTGCTGTGCCGGACACAAATGTTGTGTTCGCCCCGATCACTGTGGGAGCGAGCTTGCTCGCGAAGGCTGCGGCGCGGCTTCAGATCAGGCCGCAAAACCCGGAAGCACCGGTACCGGTCGCTTGTCGTCATCAATGGCGACAAAGCTGAACTGCCCATGAATCGCTTTCTCACGACCATCACAGCTCATGCTTTCGACAAACACTTCCACCTCGACCTTGAGGCTGGTATTGCCAACCTTGATCACCCTTCCGACCAGCTCGACGATGGAGCCAGCCGGGATCGCGTGATTGAAGTCGATACGGTCGGTGGACACGGTTACCAGTGGCAAACGACAGAATCGCGTAGCGGTAATGAACGACACCTCATCCATCCACGCCAGCGCGGTACCACCGAACAGAGTGTTGTGATGGTTAGTGGTCGGAGGAAAGACAGCTTTGGTCACGCGAGTCACCGAGAGCTCGGTGCGGCGTTGAATTTCCTGGTCACGGATAGACATGTGAGATGACTCGTAAAAAGTAGACTGCAAATCGAAAACAAGATCAAAAGATCGACCGAACGCGGCCCGAGCCTTCGGCAGCTCCTAAAGGATGAGGGCAATTTATTGCAGGCAACAAAAAAGCAGCCCGTAGGCTGCTTTTTTCTGCATCGGAAGCTGGACTTAAGCCAGTTTTTCCTTGATGCGAGCTGCTTTACCCGACAGGTCGCGCAGGTAGTACAGCTTGGCTTTACGTACGTCACCGCGACGTTTAACAGCCATGCTGTCGATCTGCGGGGAGTAGGTCTGGAAAGTACGTTCTACGCCAACACCGTTGGAGATTTTACGAACGGTGAACGCACTGTTCACGCCGCGGTTACGCTTGGCGATTACAACGCCTTCGAACGCTTGCAGACGGGAACGATCGCCTTCCTTCACTTTCACCTGAACGACAATGGTGTCGCCCGGGGCAAAGGTAGGGATTTCTTTGGTCATCTGCTCTGCTTCGAGTGCAAGGATGATTTTGTTGGTCATGCTGTGCTCCTAAGGTAAATCAACTGATCTACCATCGATACGTTGTTAACTATCGTCCCGCTCGCGGATGTATTCCTCGAGCAGCTTCTTCTCTTCTCCAGAAAGCGAGCGGCTTTCCAGAAGATCGGCGCGTCGTTCATAAGTCCTGATAAGGGACTGCTGTAAACGCCAACGCCGGATATGCGCGTGATTGCCACTTAGCAACACGTCGGGAACACGCTGATCCGCATACACCTCAGGTCGGGTGTAGTGCGGGCAATCCAGCAGACCATCCGTAAAGGAATCTTCCTCAGCGGAATCCGCATGCCCTAAAGCTCCAGGCAGCAGTCGTGTAACCGCATCGATCATGACCATGGCCGGCAGCTCGCCGCCAGACAGTACATAGTCACCAATCGACCACTCTTCATCGACATGAGCCTCAATAAAGCGCTCGTCAATGCCTTCATAGCGGCCGGCAATCAGGATCAATGCATCCGATTGTGCCAACTCGCGTACCGCCGACTGAGTCAGTTGACGGCCTTGGGGGGACAGGTAAATCACCTTCGCCGCCTCCCCGGCTGCTGCCTTGGCCTGAACCAGAGCATCTTCCAGGGGCTTGATCTTCATCACCATGCCCGGACCACCGCCAAACGGGCGATCGTCCACAGTGTGATGCCGATCCGTCGTGTAATCCCGCGGGTTCCAACAGGTCAGCTGCAACAGCCCCTGTTTCACCGCTCGACTGGTAATGCCGTATTCACTGATGGCCGAGAACATCTCGGGGAACAACGTTATGACGTCTACGCGCAGGCTGGCCATTGCTTAGAAGTCCGCGTCCCATTCCACCCTCATCACGCCTGCATCCAGGTCGATTGTCAGCACGCATTGCTCTGTGTAGGGCAACAACCGCTCACGATCATCCAGGCTGCCCGCGCAGGGCTTGACCACCAATACATCGTTCGCGCCGGTCTCCAACAGGTGATCAACCTTGCCGAACAATTGCTCGTCCTGGTTGATGACGCTCAGACCCTGCAACTGGTACCAGTAGTACTCGTCGCCTGTCAGGTTGGGCAAAAGGCTTCGCGAGATGCAAATCTCATAACCGCTCAGAAGACGGGCTTCATCACGATCGTCGAGGCCTTTGAGCTTGGCAACCAGATCCTTTTGAGTGGATCGGCCGCTGACCAGCTCGACCTGCTTGACCACGCCTTCGCGCCGAAGCGTCCAGTTGCGGTAATCCAACAGGTTTTCAATCGGATCGGTAAAGGAAAAGACCTTCACCTCGCCGCGAACGCCGTGAACCGAAAAAATCTTGCCGACAACGATCAGGTCATCAGCTTTTTCTGGCGTCGCGCTCATACTGCTCAGGCTGCAGCCTTGGCAGATTCCTTCAGCAACTGAGCAACACGCTCAGAAGGCTGTGCACCAACGCTCAGCCAGTAGGCAACGCGCTCCTGGTTCACGGACAGACGGATTTCCTGACCACGGGCAACAGGGTTGAAGAAACCAACCTGTTCTTTGTGGGAGCCGTCACGCGGGTTACGCGAGTCGGTTACGGTCAGGTGGTAAAACGGGCGCTTTTTGGAGCCGCCAAGGGCAAGACGGATTGTTAGCATGTGAACATCGTTCCTGTAGTCGGTGCTGCAAATCTAAATGCACAGCGGGCATGGGTGCCCGAAAGGCCGCATATTCTAAGGAATATCCGGACTTTTGCAAATGACTTTTTCCGGCGCCTATGGCATGCCGTGCGGATTTGCATATAGAGCCGTCGATGAAAACGGCCAGTCAGCTCCCGCCGAGTGCGGGTTTGCTGTTGATCCCGCGTCCTTGCGGGGTCTGCGCCGGTGCGACGACCGGCGCAAATTCTTTACATCTTGGGCATGCCGCCGCCGGGCAACATTCCGCCCATGCCGCGCATCATTTTCGCCATTCCGCCCTTGGCGGAGAATTTCTTCATCATCTTTTGCATCTGCTTGTGCTGCTTGATCAAGCGACCGATGTCCTGCACCTGGGTACCGGAACCCATGGCGATCCGGCGTTTGCGCGAACCGCTGATCAGCTCAGGGTCGCGGCGCTCGGCCGGGGTCATGGAATTGATGATGGCTTCCATCTGTTTGAACTGCTTCTCTGCAGCGTTCTGGGCATTGCCCATCTGCGACAGGTTGACGCCGCCGATGCTCGGCAGCTTGTCCATGAGCCCACCGAGGCCGCCCATGTTCTTCATTTGTTGCAGCTGATCGCGGAAGTCTTCGAGGTCGAAGCCCTTGCCCTTCTTCAGCTTTTTAGCAAGCTTGTCGGCCTTGTCCTTGTCGAGGGTCGCTTCGGCCTGTTCGATCAGGCTGAGCACGTCGCCCATGCCGAGGATTCGCGAAGCGATACGCTCAGGATGGAACGGATCGAGCGCTTCGCTCTTCTCGCCCATACCGATGAACTTGATCGGCTTGCCGGTGATCGCGCGTACCGACAGTGCGGCACCGCCACGGGCGTCGCCGTCGACCTTGGTCAGGATCACACCGGTCAGTGGCAGCGCATCGCCGAAGGCCTTGGCCGTGTTGGCGGCGTCCTGACCGGTCATGGCGTCGACCACGAACAGGGTTTCGACCGGGTTGATCGCAGCGTGCAGCGCCTTGATCTCGCCCATCATCTCTTCGTCGATGTGCAGACGACCGGCGGTGTCGACGATGACCACGTCGATGAATTTCAGTTTTGCTTCTTTAATAGCCGCGTTGGCGATGTCGACCGGCTTCTGGCTCAGATCGGACGGAAAGAACGTCACGCCGATGTCGTTGGCCAGGGTTTCCAGCTGTTTGATCGCAGCCGGACGGTAGATGTCCGCCGACACCACCATCACCGACTTCTTCTTGCGCTCTTTAAGGAAGCGCGCGAGTTTGCCGGCGGTGGTGGTTTTACCGGCACCCTGCAGACCGGCCATCAGAATGACGGCAGGCGGCACGGCGCTCAGGTTCAGGTCTTCGTTGGCCGCGCCCATCAGGCTTTCGAGTTCGGCCTGGACGATCTTCACGAATGCCTGGCCCGGCGTCAGGCTGCGCGACACCTCGGTGCCGACAGCGCGCTCCTTGACCGAATTGACGAAGTCCTTGACCACCGGCAGCGCGACGTCGGCTTCGAGCAACGCCATGCGCACTTCGCGCAGGGTGTCTTTGATATTGTCTTCAGTCAGCTTCGCCTTGCCGGTGACATGGCGCAGCGTCTGCGAGAGACGGTCGGTTAAGTTTTCAAACATTGCGCGATCCTTTCAGGCCCTGTGTAGACCGGGATAATGGCGGCCCAGACCGGATTCAACATGTGCTCGGCGAGCCTGCGGCGTGGGCAGGTCGCGGATTATAGCGAAGACTGCGTCGGGCGGACACCTCGCACTTTCGTGGTGTGGCGGTTCTATGCCAAACTCAGCGCCTTTCGGGCCTGCCTAACAGGATTTATGCTCCCCTTGTCACCCAGTTTGCTGACTACCATCGCCGCCGCGCTTCTTTATGCCGCTGCGACCCTTTATCAGGGCACCCGCCTGGCCTCCGGCGCCAAGGCGAACAAGCGCCTGCTGGTTACGCTCGGCGTCCTTGCCGTGCTGGCCCACAGCGCCAGCCTGCTCACCCACCTGCTGACGCCGATCGGCCTGGGCCTGGATTTCTTCAGCGCCGCCAGCCTGATTGCCGCCGCGGTCATCGCCTTGACGCTGCTGGCCTGCTCGCGGATCCCGGTGGAAAACCTGCTGGTGCTGTTGTTCCCGCTGGGCGCGGCGACGGTGCTGCTGGCGCAGTTCGCGCCTGCCGGCACGGTGCAGATCATCGACGAAGAGCCGGGCATCCTCGCCCACATCCTGCTGTCGATCCTGGCTTACGGAATGTTCACCATCGCGGTATTCCAGGCCTTGCTGCTGCTGGTCCAGGATCACCAACTCAAGCACAAGCACCCGTCGGGCCTGATCAAGAACTTCCCGCCGCTGCAAACCATGGAAAGCCTGCTGTTCGGTTTCCTCTGGGCCGGCTGGACGCTGCTGTCGCTGTCGCTGATCTCCGGCTGGCTGTTCGTCGAAAACCTGTTCGCCCAGCATCTGGTGCACAAGACCCTGCTGGCATGCCTGGCCTGGGTCGTGTTCAGCGTGCTGTTGTGGGGTCGCAACCGCCTCGGCTGGCGCGGCCACAAGGCGATTCGCTGGACCCTCGCCGGTTTCTGCCTGCTGATGTTGGCGTATTTCGGCAGCAAACTGGTTCGTGAATACATCCTGCACATCTGACGGGCGGCATAAATGGACGGTTTGCCCATAGGGCCGATGCTCGCGGTATTTGTCCTGCTGATTTTATGGTCGGGGCTGTTTACCGCCGTCGAAATCGCGCAGCAGCACTTGCTCGCGCAACGCACCGCCTCGCGCGCCAGCGATAAACCGCTGGCGAAGCTGAGCTTCCCGCTCGACAGTCTGATCCTGTGCAACACCCTGTGCCGCGCCCTCGCGGTGGTCATTGCCACACTGCTGGCAATCTTCCTTTGCGAAGAAAACGGCCCGTGGGCCGCCTGCCTCGGCGCCGGTGCCGTGTTGCTGGTGTTTGCCGACTACTTTCCGCGCACCGTGGCCCAGCGCTATCCGGATGCAGTGCTGTCGTTCGGCAATACCCTGCTGGCCGTTCCGCTGAAGATTCTTTATCCGCTGGCCTGGCTGCTGAGCCGCATCAGCGGTTTGCTGCTGCGTCCCTTCGCCCGCAAGCCGCAAGTGGTGCAGCAAAGCGAAGACGAAGAACCTGCCGACCCGAACGACGACCCGGAGCATCCGTCTCGCACCCACCCGGTTTCCGGGATCCACGCGCTGGACAACATCACGGTCAACGACATTCTGGTGCCGCGCAGCGATGTCGACGGCATCAACCTCGACGACTCGATCGAAGAGATCGTCGAACAACTGCGCCACAACAAGCGCACGCGCCTGCCGGTGTTCCACAGCGACATCAACCAGGTCGAAGCGGTACTCAACACCCGGCAGATCCGCCATCTGCTCAACGATGGCCAACTGACCCGCGAAGCGCTGCTGGCCGCCAGCTACGAACCGTACTTCGTCCCGGAAAGCACGCCGCTGCAACTGCAACTGCTGAATTTCCACAAGCAGCAACGCCGCTTGGGCATGGTGGTGGACGAGTACGGCGAAGTGCTGGGCATCGTCACCCTGGAAGACATTCTCGAAGAAATCGTCGGCGAATTCGAAAGCGAGCACAGCCTCGACAACCCGCACATCCATCCGCAGGCCGACGGGCGTATGGTGATCGACGGCACCGCGTCAATTCGCGAACTGAACAAATGCCTGGGCTGGCATTTGCCGAGCGACGGGCCGAAAACCCTCAACGGCCTGGTGACCGAGGCGCTGGAGACCATTCCGGACAGCGCGGTGTGTCTGAAGATCGGGCGTTACCGACTGGAGATTCTCGAGACCGAGGACAACCGGGTGAGCAAGGTGTTGATCTGGCATACGAGCGCGGTGCCCGCCAAGGTTTAAGCGCTTTTGTGGCGAGGGAGCTTGCTCCCGCTGGGTTGCGAAGCAGCCCTGGCTTTTGATTTACCCATAGATTCATGCGGCCGCTGCGCGCCCGAGCGGGAGCAAGCTCCCTCGCCACAGAAAGCCCGACAGCAGCGATCTTTGCTCTTGTTCATTCGTTAGCCCCCTTCCTATAATCCAGACGCTTACCCAAGCGCCGCCGAGCCCTGTGCTTACCCCGCACGCCAACGGTTTCGGTAATTTTCCGCATCACCCCGACGACTGTTCCTACTCGAAACAGCGCTCGCGTCTCATCCCACATCCCTGGGTGCTCGACCATAATAATTCGCTCCAACGGAGCCATGACTGTCAGGGATCACCGCATGACGACCAGTACCGCTTACAGCGCCACCGCGCCTGCCCAGCCGACCAACTCCGCCACCCGCGTGGCAACGGCGAGTTTCATCGGCACCGCCATCGAGTTCTACGACTTCTACGTTTACGCCACGGCCGCCGCACTGGTGATCGGGCCGGTGTTCTTTCCGCAGACCTCTGGCACGGCGCAGATGCTCTCGGCATTTCTCACCTTCGGCATCGCCTTCCTCGCCCGACCGCTGGGGTCGGCATTGTTCGGCCACTTCGGTGACCGCATCGGGCGCAAATCGACGCTGGTGGCCTCGCTGTTGCTGATGGGCGTGTGCACCACGCTGATCGGCGTGCTGCCGGGTTACGACAGCATTGGCGCCTGGGCACCGATTCTATTGTGCGTATTACGCTTTGGTCAGGGGCTGGGCTTGGGCGGCGAATGGGGTGGCGCGGCGTTGCTGGCGACGGAGAATGCGCCCAAGGGCAAGCGGGCGTGGTTCGGCATGTTTCCGCAGCTTGGCCCGTCGATCGGCTTTCTTGCAGCCAACGGCCTGTTCCTGACCCTGGCCATGACCCTCAACGACGAGCAGTTCCGCAGTTGGGGCTGGCGGATTCCGTTTCTGCTCAGCGCGGCACTGGTGATGGTTGGCCTGTATGTACGTTTGAAACTTCACGAAACGCCGGTATTTGCCAACGCCATCGCCCGTCAGGAGCGAGTGAAGGTGCCGCTGGTCGAGCTGTTCAGCCAGTACTGGGCGCCCACCCTGCTCGGCGCAGCGTCGATGGTGGTGTGCTATGCGCTGTTTTATATCTCAACGGTGTTTTCCCTGAGCTACGGCGTGTCCACCCTCGGCTACAGCCGTGAGACGTTTCTTGGACTGCTGTGTTTTGCCGTGCTGTTCATGGCCGCGGCAACGCCGTTGTCCGCCTGGGCCAGCGACCGTTACGGGCGCAAACCGGTGCTGGTCGTTGGCGGCGTGCTGGCGATTCTGTCCGGTTTCCTGATGGAGCCGTTGCTGACACAGGGCTCGACCTGGGGCGTGGCGCTGTTCCTGTGCATCGAGCTGTTCCTGATGGGTGTGACGTTTGCCCCGATGGGCGCGCTGCTGCCGGAACTGTTTCCGACCCACGTGCGCTATACCGGCGCATCGGCCGCTTACAACCTGGGCGGGATCGTCGGCGCCTCGGCGGCTCCGTTCTTCGCGCAGAAACTGGTGGCGATGGGTGGTTTGAGTTATGTCGGCGGGGATGTGTCGGCGGCAGCGGTGCTCAGCCTGATTGCTGTGCTGTGCCTGAAGGAAACGCGCAATAACGATCTGAATCAGGTTGCCTGATAGATCGCTATCGCGGGCAAGCCCGCTCCCACAGGGTTCTCTGTTGATCACAAATTTTGTGCACAACCAAAAAATCTGTGGGAGCGGGCTTGCCCGCGATGGACGCGACTCGGTTTAGAGTTCTACGACAACAGCCTGAGACGCACGGGTCGCTTTCGCACGCGCTGCCTCAATCGACTCATCCCGCGCCAACGCCACGCCCATCCGGCGCTGACCATTGACTTCAGGCTTGCCGAACAGACGCAATGCCGTATCCGGCTCGCTCAACGCAGCGCCAAGGTTGGCGAACGCGGTCTGGGTCGACTGCCCTTCCACCAGAATCACTGCCGAAGCCGAAGGGCCGAACTGACGGATCAGCGGCACCGGCAGACCGAGAATGGCGCGCGCGTGCAAGGCGAACTGCGACAGGTCCTGGGAAATCAGGGTCACCAGACCGGTGTCATGCGGGCGCGGCGAGACTTCGCTGAACCACACCTGATCACCCTTGATGAACAGCTCGACGCCGAACAGCCCGCGACCACCCAAGGCCTCGGTCACGGCTTTGGCCACGCGCTCGGACTCAGCCAGAGCAATCGGGCTCATGGCTTGCGGCTGCCAGGATTCCTGATAGTCGCCCTTCTCCTGACGGTGACCGACCGGTGCGCAGAACGTGGTGCCGCCGATGTGGCGCACGGTCAGCAGAGTGATTTCGTAGTCGAAATCGATGAAGCCTTCGATGATCACCCGACCTTTGCCGGCGCGACCGCCCTCTTGCGCGTAATCCCAGGCTTTCTGCACGTCATCGGCGCTGCGCAGCAGGCTCTGGCCTTTGCCCGACGAGCTCATGACCGGCTTGACCACGCACGGGAAACCCAGATCCTGCACGGCTTTGCTGTAGTCCTCGAAGGTGTCGGCAAAGTGGTACGGCGAGGTCGGCAGGTCCAGCTCTTCAGCGGCCAGACGACGGATGCCTTCACGGTTCATGGTCAGCTGTGCGGCGCGCGCGGTCGGGATCACGGTGAAGCCTTCGGCTTCCAGCTCGACCAGCGTGGCGGTGGCGATGGCTTCGATTTCCGGCACGATGAAGTGCGGCTTCTCGGCTTCGATTACCGCACGCAGCGCGGCGCCGTCGAGCATGTTGATCACGTGGCTGCGATGGGCAACCTGCATGGCCGGCGCCTTGGCGTAACGGTCGACGGCAATCACTTCAACGCCCAGGCGTTGCAGCTCGATCACCACTTCCTTGCCCAGCTCACCACAGCCACACAGCAATACGCGGGTCGCGGTCGGCGACAATGGAGTTCCGATACGGGTCATCTCAGGTCCTCAAAGAAGCGGATCATCGAGGAAAGCAACGCCAGACGCGCTTTCCATGGGGAGAAAGCGCGGCATTTTACATGAACCGCAGGGTTTGGCTTAGCTGGCGACAGCCTGTTTGCGCTCGCGCCAGGCCATGATCAGCCAAACGGCAGTGACACCAGCGAACTTCGAGACCAGCGCGGTGATGATCACCGGTGGCGTCATCAGGTCGATCATGCCGAAAAAGATGAAGGTATCGAGCGGAATGCTCAGCGCCGAGCTGATCCACAAGCGGTCACGCAGCGGGCGTTTGGTGACGCTGAACACTAGCCAGTCGATGCATTCGGAGATCGCGAACGCCGTGGCGCTGGCCAGGGCGATGGACGGATCGGACGTAACGTAAGACAACACCAGTGCCACCAACATTGCCGCAATGGCACCGTGGCCGAAGCGGGTCTGCACCATGTCGCGCAACACGAACACCAGCCCGCCCCAGGCCGACCAGATGATGTCCAGGTGTGGAGCGGTGGAGAAGGCGAAGTTGATCAGCACGACGCTGCTGATGTAGGCGATGAGGAAAATCATGGAAGCGACCTTTCAGATTGGCGCACAGGTTACTTCAGGCTGGGAGTTGGGCCAATAAGAAGTCGCGACTGTGCCGGCCTCTTCGCGAGCAAGCCCGCTCCCACACTGGATCTTCAGTGAATCCGAATGGCGGGGCAGGCACAGATCAAATGTAGGAGCGGGCTTGCTCGCGAAGGTGTCGTCTCAGACGCCAGATTTCCCGGGGATCATCCACACCAACCCACTCGCCTTCGCTCGCTCATGACACAGGCCAAGCACCACCCGCCGCTCGTCGTTGGTCATGCGGCCCCAACGGGTGATCTCCTCGACCGTGCGCTGGCAGCCGGTGCAAATATCGTCCTCATCCAGTGCGCAGATATTCACGCACGGCGAGGCGACGGGTCTTTCGGGTGCGTTCATTCTTCTTGCTCGACCAGATCACGCGCGTAACGCTGCGAGTTATGCACATAGTGAGCGGCGCTGGCTTCGAGCATTTTCTTCTGCGGCTCGGTCAGTTCACGCACGACCTTGCCCGGCGAGCCCATCACCAGCGAGCCATCAGGGATTTCCTTGCCTTCGCCGATCAGCGAATTGGCGCCGATGATGCAGTTCTTGCCGATCTTTGCACCGTTGAGAATCACCGCGTTGATGCCGATCAGGCTGTAATCGCCGACGGTACAGCCATGCAGCATGGCGTTGTGGCCGATGGTCACACCGGTGCCGATGGTCAACGGGTAGCCCATGTCGGTGTGCATCACCGTGCCGTCCTGGACATTGCTGTTCTTGCCGATCAGGATCAGTTCGTTGTCGCCGCGCAACACGGCGTTGAACCAGACGTTGGCGCCCTCTTCCAGTCTGACCTTGCCCACCAGCACGGCATTGGGGGCGACCCAGCTCTGCGGGTGGGCGTCGACGCGGGCGTCACCCAGGCGGTATTTCATCTTGTTTTCCTCAGGGCTCACGATGACGGGCCATTCGAGCGATGGCTTCAGGTATTGATATAGCTTTTAGGGGGATGGTGCAGGCTGATCTGTTCGTCATAGAGCAGGTTGATCAGCTCGACGATCATGATCGCCGTCAGCCCCCAGATCTTGAATTCACCGTAACGATAACTCGGCACGTACCAACTGCGGCCCTGGTAATCGATACGGTGTGTATGTTCACGCGGGTCTTTGCGGAAGAACTCCAGCGGCACATTGAAGACTGCAGCGATCTCGGCATCGTTGGCCTGGTACTCGACAAAGTCCGGGATCACTCCGACATAAGGCGTGACCTTGATGCCATGCAACGAAATCAGCGGGCTGAGCGGGCCGATGACCTCGACCAGCCCCGGCGGCAGACCGATTTCTTCCTCGGCTTCGCGCAGTGCAGTGAAAATCAGGTCAGGGTCTTCCGGGTCACGGCGCCCGCCGGGGAACGCCACTTCGCCGCCATGGGTCGAGAGGCCGCTGGCGCGCAGGGTCAGCACCAGCTCGGGCTCGTCACTGCGGGTGATCGGCACCAGAACAGCGGCCTCGGGGAAACGTTTATCGGTCTCCAGCGTGCGCGGTGTGTGGTTGCTTACCCTATGCAGTAGCTCGTCCAGCATGAGTGTTCTCGATCTGTGCCTTACCCTGCATCATGCACCAATCATTGCAGCCGCCCAAGCCCTTCGCCAGGCCATGTCGCGAAACGACAACTTGCCGACCGGCACCGCTGCACGCCAAGATAGGCGCAGCATTCAGGAACCCCAGCATGAAATTTTGCAGCCAGTGCGGCAACCCGGTGACCCAGCGCATTCCCGAAGGCGATTCGCGGCTGCGATTTGTCTGTGATAGCTGTCAGACCATTCACTATCAAAACCCCAATATCGTCGCCGGTTGTGTCGCGACCTGGGGCCGTCAGGTGCTGCTCTGCCGCCGCGCCATCGAGCCACGGCTCGGCTACTGGACGCTGCCTGCCGGTTTCATGGAAAACGGCGAGACCATCGAGCAGGCCGCGATTCGCGAAACCGCCGAGGAAGCCTGCGCCCGGGTGCGCAACCTGAGCATCTATACGCTGATCGACGTGCCGCACATCAGCCAGGTGCATGTGTTTTTCCGCGCAGAACTGGCGGACCTGGACTTTGCCGCCGGCCCCGAGAGCCTCGAAGTACAACTATTCGACGAAGCCGACATTCCCTGGGACGAGCTGGCTTTCCGCACGGTGGGGCGTACCTTAGAATGCTTCTTCGCTGACCGCCGCGCCGAAACCTACCCGGTTCGCTCCGAATCGATACCGCCGCTGGCTCAGCCTGCCATCACCTGAAAGCGTCCATAACTAAAATATCTGCGTCACTCCCTGGGGAATCGTTTCAATGCGCTGGTTGCTTGCCCTGCTTTGCCTGTCGTTCGCCACGGTCTCACAAGCGTCCTTCGTGACCACCGTGACGCCCTCGAATACGCCGCTGATCGAAAAAATACTGGTGCTCAAATCGGCGCACCAACTGCAGTTGATTGCCGATGGAAAGCCGATCAAGACCTATCGCATCTCCCTGGGCAAGGGCGCGAAAAAAGGTCCGAAACTGATCGAAGGCGACAAACGCACCCCGGAAGGTTTCTATTGGATCGACTGGCGCAAGGTCAGCGACAAGTTCAATCTGGCGATGCACATCTCCTATCCGAACATCAGCGATTCGGCGCGCGCCCGGCGTGAAGGCGTCGAGCCTGGCGGGATGATCATGATCCACGGCACCCCGGATTCGGAAGAAACGCCTGAAGACCTGTTCCATACCCTGGACTGGACCGACGGCTGCATCGCCATGCGCAACATGGACATGCGTGAGGTCTGGGGCCTGGTGCCGGACGGCACGATGATCGAGATTCGCCCTTAACCTGTGGCAACGTTTCGCTAAATCCCCTCGCCACAAAGTGCTCTTTCAGCCATTACCGTCGGTCGGCGATAAAAAATAAATCAAAAGATCGCAGCCTGTGGCCGCGCCTTCAGGGTTGATACCACTTCCCACTGAAGGCGCGGCCACAGGCTGCGATCTTTTGCGTTCTGCATGCCACCTCTAATACCACTTCAAGACAACCTACCCACAGCCCGCCATTTCATTGGGCTACAGGCCAATTCCTCGCGTTGACATGGTATTCAAGTGGTATTAATTTCCGCCCCACAAGCGAGCCACAACAATCCTATACTCGCGTCGGAAATGACCTACATGAACGACCTCCAGGCCCTACGCCCAGATGACTCCCAGCCGACGCCGCTGTACCTGCAGCTGGCGCGCAACCTGGAATCGGCGATCCATGCCGGGCAGTGGAAGGCCGAGCAGGCGATGCCGTCCGAGCGCAACCTCAGCGAGCAGCTCGGTATCTCCCGGGTCACCGCCCGCAAGGCCCTGGAAGTGCTGCTCGATCAAGGTCTGATCCGCCGCCTGCAAGGTTCCGGCACATTCATCACGCCACGCCTGGAACAACCACTGTCGCGCCTCTCCGGTTTCAGCGAAATGCTCCGCCTCAAGGGTTTCGTCCCCAGCTCGCAGTGGCTGGAGCGCGAAGTCACCCTGCCGACTCACGAAGAACTGATCCGCCTCAGCCTGTCGCCGAACGACAAGGTCGCGCGCATGAAGCGTCTGCGCAAAGCCGATGACACCGTCATGGCCATCGAGATGAGTACCCTGCCCGCCTCGATCATGCCCAAGCCGCAATTGGTCGGCGATTCACTCTACGAATACCTCGACGGCATCGGTAAACCGATCGTCCGCGCCCTGCAGCACATCCAGGCGATCAACGCCTCGGACGAGTTCGCCGCGCTGGTCGGCATCGCTCCCGGCACCGCCATGCTGCTGATGACCCGAGTCGGCTATCTGGAAGACAACACGCCGATCGAAGTCACCGACACCTATTGCCGCAACGACTACTACGACTTTGTTGCAGAGCTTCGTAGATAAAAACTTCGTAGATAACGAGCTGCGCCGCTGAGGCGGCCCAAAGCGAGAACCGAAATGTCTGAAGACAACATCCTCACCGCCAGCGGCTGGGTTCGCGGCCGGCTGATCCACGAACACGGCAAAATCGTGTCGATCGAAGGCGTGCCTTGCGATCCGGCCGACAATGACCTGCCCTATCTGCTGCCGGGTTTCATCGACCTGCAC
This sequence comes from Pseudomonas sp. AD21, assembly GCF_002878485.1. Classification (NCBI taxonomy): domain Bacteria; kingdom Pseudomonadati; phylum Pseudomonadota; class Gammaproteobacteria; order Pseudomonadales; family Pseudomonadaceae; genus Pseudomonas; species Pseudomonas sp. AD21. The sequence goes on along the minus strand of NZ_NQYG01000042.1, from coordinate 7,742 downwards.
GTCCACGGCGGTGGCGGCAAAGACATCATGGAAGGCGCGAGCGCCTTCGAGACCATCACCAGGACCCACGTGCGTTTCGGCACCACCTCGCTGCTGGCCACCACCATGACCGCACCGAGCGCCGAGATCTCCAGCGTGTTGAGGGCGGTCGGAGAATTCTGCGAACAGCGTCCGAAAGGTACCGCGCGCGTCCTCGGCGTGCACCTCGAAGGCCCGTACATCAATCCTGGCAAACTCGGTGCGCAACCGAACTTCGCTCACACCGCGTTGATGGCCGAAGTCGAAGGATACCTGGCGCTGGCGCCGATCCGGGTGATCACCATCGCCCCGGAAATCGCCGGTCACGACGCCTTGATCCGCGAGTTGAGCAACCGTGGCGTGCGCATGCAGATCGGCCACACCCTTGGCAGTTACGAAGAAGGTGTCGCTGCACTCGATGCCGGCGCGACCAGTTTCACCCACCTCTACAACGCCATGAGCCCGCTGCATCACCGCGAGCCGGGGATCGTTGGCGCCGCACTGGCCCACGCCAAATTCGCCGAGCTGATCCCCGACTTGCTGCACGTGCACCCCGGCGCCATTCGTGTGGCCCTGCGCTCGATCCCGTGCCTGTATTGCGTCACCGATTCGACCGCTGCCGCCGGCATGCCCGACGGTGAATACAAGCTTGGTAGCCACACCGTGACCAAATGCCTGGGCGGCGTGCGCCTGCCCGACGGCACCTTGGCCGGCAGCACCCTGACCATGGATCAGGCCCTGCGCAACCTGGTGAAGATCGGTTTGCCGATCGCCGAAGCCTCGCAACGTCTTTCGCAATTTCCCGCCGATTACCTCGGCATCACCGAACGCGGGCGCCTTGCAGCTGGCGCCTGGGCCGACTGCGTGCGGCTGGATCGCTCACTCACACTGACCGCCGTCATGGTCGAAGGAGAAGACATTGACTTCAAAAATGCTTGAAGAGGCGCTGTCCTCGTTCGAGGCCGTGCAAGCCCAACTGCAACAGCTCGACCCGCAAATGATCGAGATCGCCGGGCGCCTGTGCCGTCAGCCACCGCAAGTGGCGATGACCGTCGCCCGCGGCAGCTCCGACCACGCGGCGAGCTACTTCGCCTACCTGACCATGCAGCAACTGGGTGTACCGGTGGCGTCGTTGCCGATGTCGGTGGTGACCATGCAGCAGGCGCCGTTGAAGGTCAGCGGTCAGGTGGCGTTTGCGTTTTCGCAATCGGGTCAGAGCCCGGATCTGGTCAACAGCCTGCGTCTGTTGCGCAAGCGCGGCGCGCTGAGTGTTTCGATGGTCAACGCGGCTGATTCGCCACTGGAAGCCGCGTGTGAATTCAGCCTGCCGTTGCTGGCCGGCACCGAAAGCAGCGTCGCCGCGACCAAAAGTTTTATCGCCACCCTCAGCGCCAGCGCCCGCCTGATCGCGCACTGGAAAGAAGACAGCGAACTGCTGCAAGCACACAACGCCCTGCCCGAAGGCCTGCGCGAAGCCGCGCAACAGGACTGGAGCGTGGCCATCGAAGCCCTGCGCGATTGCGAACGCCTGATGGTTATCGGCCGTGGCGCCGGTTTTGCAATCGCCCAAGAGGCTGCACTGAAATTCAAGGAAACCTCGGCGATTCAGGCTGAAGCGTTCAGCAGCGCCGAAGTCCGTCACGGCCCGATGGCCCTGATCGACGAGCACTACCCGCTGCTGGTGTTCGCGCCACGCGGTGCCGAGCAGGCCGGACTGATCAGCCTCGCGGCGGAAATGCGTCAACGCGGCGCCCGCGTGTTGCTGGCCGCACCGGACGATGTGACTGAACGCGACCTGACCCTGAGCCGCGCCGAACACCCGGCCCTCGACCCGATTCTGGCGATCCAGAGTTTCTACGTGATGGCCGCAGGCCTGGCCGTGGCCCGGGGCATGGACCCGGATCAGCCGCGCCACCTGAGCAAAGTGACCCGCACGCACTAAGTCCGAATGATTGCAGACCTGATGAGACCGAGCCATGCACAACAACAATAAAGAGCTGACCCTCAGCGCCCCGCTCAGCGGCCCGGTGCTCACGCTCGCCAAAGTCCCGGACGCGGTGTTCGCCAGCGGCGCCATGGGCGACGGCATTGCCATCGATCCGATCAACGACACACTGTACTCGCCGTGCGCCGGAGTGATCATTCACGTCGCGCGCACCGGCCACGCGCTCACTGTACGCGCCGACAACGGCGCGGAAATCCTCCTGCATCTGGGCCTCGACACCGTTGAGTTGAACGGTGAGGGCTTCTCGATGCTGGTCAAGGAAGGTGGTCGAGTAACCAAGGGTCAGCCGCTGTTGCGCTATGACCTGGACAAGGTCGGCCAGCAATGCAAAAGCCTCGTCAGCCTGTTGATCCTGACCAACAGTCAGGATTTTCAGGTGCGGCCGATCACGCTTAAAGCGGTGAAGGTTGGCGAGCCGTTGCTGCACATCATCGCACGCACCGGTTTGGCGGCGAATGCTGAAGCCGTCGACGGGCCGCAGGTTCATGGTCATGTGTTGGTGGCTCATCGTGGCGGTCTGCATGCGCGCCCCGCTGCGCTGATTCGCCAGACCGCACAAGGCTTCAAGAGCCGGTCGCAGTTGTACTTCGCCGGTAAATCGGCACCGTGCAACAGCCTGATCGGGCTGATGGGGTTGGCCGTCGGTGAGCGGGACGAAGTGCAGGTCAGCTGTCAGGGACCGGATGCCGAAGCCGCGCTGCAAGCGTTGCTCAGCGCGTTGGCCACCGCCCTGCCCGAGGACCATCACGCCGCCGCCCCGGTCAGCGCTGCACCGCGCAAACGTCCGACCGAGGCTGGCGTGTTGCAGGGTGTGTGCGCCGCGCCGGGACTGGTCGGCGGGCCGCTGTTTCGCCTGAACGCGATCCACCTGCCAGCCGATGCGGGCAATCACGATCCGCTGGTGCAAGAGCAGGTTCTTGAGTCGGCGTTGAATCAGGTTCGCAACGAAATCCACGCCACACTCGTCCAAGCGAAAAAGCACAAGAACACCGACGAAGAAGCGATCTTCGCTGCGCATCTGGCACTGCTCGAAGACCCGGCCCTGCTCGACGCCGCGCAGCAGTCCATCGAGCAAGGCACGGCGGCGACTCACGCCTGGAGTCAGTCGATCGATGTGCAGTGCGAAGTGCTGCAACACACCGGCAGTGCACTGTTGGCCGAACGCGCCAACGACCTGCGCGACCTCAAGCAACGCGTGCTGCGCGCATTGCTTGGCGAAGCCTGGCATTACGACGTGCCGGCCGGCGCCATCGTTGCTGCGCATGAACTGACGCCGTCGGATCTGCTGCAACTCAGCGCCCAGGGTGTCGCCGGGCTGTGCATGGCCGAGGGCGGCGCGACGTCGCACGTAGCGATTCTGGCGCGGGGCAAGGGTCTGCCGTGCATGGTTGCGTTGGGTTCGGCTTTGCTCGATCAGCCGCAAGGGCAGTCGGTGGTGCTGGATGCTGACGGCGGTCGCCTTGAACTGACCCCGAGCGCCGAACGTCTGGCCGAAGTTCAGCAGGCACAAATCGACCGCCAGCAACGCCGCGATGCACAACAAGCCAAGGCGCACCTGCCCGCCGAAACGCGCAATGGCGTGGCGATCGAAGTGGTTGCCAACGTCGCTTCAAGTGCTGAAGCAGCCGACGCGTTTGCCAACGGTGCCGACGGTGTCGGTCTGCTGCGCACCGAGTTTTTGTTCGTTGATCGCCAAACGGCGCCGGACGTTGAAGAACAGCGCGTCGCCTATCAAGCCGTGCTCGATGCGATGGGCGACAAATCGGTGATCATCCGCACCATCGACGTCGGTGGCGATAAACAACTCGACTACCTGCCGCTGCCCGCCGAAGCCAACCCGGTACTCGGCCTGCGTGGTATTCGCCTGGCCCAGGCCCGTCCGGAAATCCTCGATCAGCAACTGCGCGCGCTGCTGCAAGTCAGCCCGTTGCAGCGTTGCCGGATCCTGCTGCCAATGGTCACCGAGGTCGATGAACTGCGGCACATCCGTCAGCGCGTCGATGCGCTGTGCCTGGAACTGAACATCAGCCAGCGCCCGGAAATCGGCGTGATGATCGAAGTCCCGGCCGCCGCGCTACAAGCCGAGCAACTGGCTGAACACGCCGACTTCCTGTCGATCGGCACCAACGACCTGTCGCAATACACCTTGGCCATGGATCGCGATCACGCAGGCCTCGCCGCCCGGGTCGATGCCCTGCACCCAGCGCTGCTGCGCCTGATCGCCATGACCTGTGCAGGCGCGGCGGTGCACAAGCGCTGGGTCGGCGTCTGCGGCGCGCTCGCCTCCGATCCGCTGGCAACACCAGTGCTGATCGGCCTGGGCGTGACTGAACTGTCGGTCAGCCCGGTGCAGATCGGTGAAATCAAGGATCGCGTGCGCCAGTTGCACGAGGCCGAATGCCAACGCCTCAGTCATGACCTGCTCAAACTGAACAGCGCCGCTGCGGTTCGTCACGCCTGCCACCAGCATTGGCCTCTGCACTAACAACAAGCTCTCTATAAAGAGCAGGGAGAAGCACCATGTACCAACTCTTCATCGAAGGCCTGCAACGCCTCGGCCGCGCGCTGATGCTGCCGATCGCGATCCTGCCGATTGCCGGTCTGCTGCTGCGTCTGGGTGACACCGACCTGCTGAACATCGCGATCATTCACGATGCCGGCCAGGTGATCTTCGCCAACCTGGCGATGATCTTCGCCATCGGTATCGCCGTCGGCTTCGCCAAGGACAACAACGGCACCGCTGGTCTGGCCGGGGTGATCGGTTATCTGGTGATGATCTCCACGCTCAAGGTGCTCGACGCGAGCATCAACATGGGCATGCTCGCCGGGATCGTCAGCGGCCTCATGGCTGGCGCGCTGTACAACCGTTTCAAGGACATCAAACTGCCGGAGTATCTGGCATTCTTTGGTGGCCGGCGGTTTGTACCGATCGTCACCGGGTTTGCAGCGGTCGGTCTGGGCGTGGTGTTCGGCTACATCTGGCCGCCGATCCAGCACGGCATCAATAGCTTCGGCACCCTGATGATGGAAAGCGGCAGCTTCGGCGCCTTCGTCTTCGGCGTGTTCAACCGCTTGCTGATCGTCACCGGCCTGCACCACATCCTCAACAACATGGCGTGGTTCGTCTTCGGCAACTTCACTGATCCAACGACCGGCGCTCTGGTGACGGGTGACCTGTCGCGCTACTTCGCTGGCGATCCAAAGGGCGGCCAGTTCATGACCGGCATGTTCCCGATGATGATCTTCGGCCTGCCCGCCGCGTGCCTGGCGATGTACCGCAACGCCCTGCCGGAACGCCGCAAAGTCATGGGCGGGATTTTCCTGTCGATGGCCCTGACTTCGTTTTTGACCGGGGTGACTGAACCGATCGAGTTCGCCTTCATGTTTTTGGCGCCCTTGCTGTATCTGCTGCATGCGCTGCTGACCGGGTTGTCGATGGCGATTACCAATGCGCTGAACATCCACTTGGGCTTTACCTTCTCTGGCGGCTTCATCGACATGGTGTTGGGTTGGGGACGCTCGACCAATGGCTGGCTGGTGATTCCGGTGGGACTGGCCTATGCCGTGGTGTATTACGCGGTGTTTGATTTCTGCATTCGTCGCTTCAATCTGAAAACGCCGGGGCGTGAAGATGTTGCGACGGCCGACAAGGCTGTTCTCACCGAGAACGAGCGCGCTGCGGCCTACATCAAGGCACTCGGTGGCGCAGAGAATCTGGTGACGGTGGGTGCGTGCACCACCCGTCTGCGCCTGGAAATGGTTGATCGCAACAAGGCTTCCGACGCTGACTTGAAGGCACTGGGCGCGATGGCCGTGGTACGCCCGGGCAAGGGCGGCAGCTTGCAGGTGGTGGTTGGGCCATTGGCCGACAGCATCGCCGACGAAATCCGCCTCGCCATGCCGGCGCTGGGGCGTGCGTTGGTGGCTGCGCCTGCGGTGGTGGTCGAGGAATCGAAAGCTGCGGTGGTCGCTGCACCGGAAGCCCAACAATGGCTGACTGCCCTGGGCGGTAGCGAGAATGTGCTGCAGTTGGACTGCATCGCCCTGACCCGCATTCGCCTGCAACTGGCCGATGGTAAAGCGTTGTCCGAAGCTCAGTTGAAAGAGCTGGGTTGCCAGGGTGTCAGCCCGTTGGAAGGTGGGGTGTGGCATTTGTTGGTGGGTGACAAGGCTGCAAGTTTGAGTGGGGCACTAGAAGCGCTGGTCAATCGCAGTGAGGTCAGCGCCAAGGTTTAATCAACACAAAAACCCGGCTTAGGCCGGGTTTTTATCGCCGACAAATTCAGCTCAGGATGAATGCTGTTCCGCTTGGTAATGGCGGGTCTGAAACGGCATCAGCGTTTGAACCTTCAATCCAAGGCTTTCTGCTAATCCCCAGGAGACGGCCAATTCGTCTTTGCGATTGCGTAATGAAACCTTGGTTGGAGGCGCGACATACTGCTTCGGCGTCGAGTGCGCGAAAAGCTCCAACGCATGAAGCGTTTCCAGCACGCGGGTATCCGAGACACACGAGAAACGCGTAAAGCGCTCCAGCAGATAGGCGGCGCGGCGACGTTCAATGTCATCGCTATGATGTTTCAGAAAGGCCTTCACCTCGCTTTCAACATTTGAATCCGAGTACCAGACTTCTTTCGCAGCACTCACCAGTGCTACGTCGTCGGCCTGATTCAGAGGGCTTCTGACGAGAGTGTCTAACGCGGATGAGAGGACGTGAGCGTCATTCACCTTCGGCATCTGCTTTCTCCAGATAGTCTTGCAGCTTAGATAGAAGAGCTTCGCGAGCAGGCTCGCTCCCACAGTTTTAGTTGTGTTGAGGCTTCGAGAATCGGTTGACTTTCAGGCCGTCATCGCTGGCAAGCCAGGCTCCCACTGGTTCTTCACTGATCTCAAAATCGTGCACGACTTTGTGGGAGCCAGCCTGCTGGCGATGAACGATGACGCGGTCGTCAGGTTTGTGGATCGACTCGATCCAGTGCGCGGTTTACTGCGAGTTCGGCGAGCATGATGATTTGCTGGATGGCCAGTGCCGTGCTGCGTTGCAAGCCGCCGAGTTCGGTTGCGAAGTTGCTGGCCATGGCGTTGGCTGAGGCCAACGATTCACAGGCGTGGGCGAGCAGGCTTTCGGTGTCGACGCTGGGGTGGACGAGGAACATCGTGCTCGGTTGTCGGGGTTTGGCGGGTTCAGGGCTGAGGTAGAAATCGAGGGCGCGTTTGATGGCTTCGCGGTTTTTTGCCAAGTCTTCGGCGCGGATGGCGGCTTCGAGTGGGGTGGTGGTTTCGGGGGGTGGATCGGGGATCAGTTTGTCCATCGAACAAGTCCTTAAAGTTTGCAGCCACTTGCTCCCGATCTCACTCGAAGAAGAGGTGGCAGCCATGTACGGAGTGAGATCACCGATAGAACCCCAAAACCGGCCGGACCGAAGTCCGCCCGCACATAGCCGCCATAAGGAATTGCTGACAGCGTTAGCTGGCCGCAATTATGGGGGCACTTGTCTGGGGATCCAAATCGGGTATCTCACCTCCCGGTCGCTGAATTGGCAGCGACAGGCAAAGACTAGAGAGCGGGCGTCCGACGGACAACCTGAAAACCTTGTGGGAAGGTTCTGCTATTTCTACACATATCTAAACAGACCAAAGCAAACCCTCACCCTAGCCCTCTCCCAGAGGGAGAGGGGACTGACCGAGGTGTTTGGTGGATGTACGCCGACGTGAAATACCG
>NZ_NQYG01000041.1:0-51704 GCF_002878485.1 Pseudomonas sp. AD21 | reverse complement strand
AAGGAGTTTTCCGTTTCGACTGCGCCGGAAGTGGGGCGAATTATAGACACCTGAAATCTGCCGTCAACCGTTAATTTCAGTTTTCTATCGATACACCGAAAAAGCCTGCTTATATATAGACGCAACGACAGCGAATACGCAGTCTATTGCCCAACACCTGAAACAATAACCTTCGGATGATGCCTCGCAATGACTGACCAACCTCCTGGACCAGCCCCCATGCCCGACGCCCGAACTCGCCCAACCACTGCGCCCTTGCTCAATCCAGGCGAAACCGTGGTCCTGTTCGACGGTGTCTGCAAGTTGTGCAACGGCTGGGCGAGGTTCGTGATTCGCCACGACCGCCAGCACCGAGTACGTCTGGCGGCGGTGCAGTCGCCCGAAGGCCAGGCATTGCTGGCGTGGGCTGGTCTGCCGGTGGACCAGTTCGACACCATGGCGGTGATTCGCGCCCCGCATTACTGGGTGCGTTCGGATGCGTTCTTCGAAGTCATCGCGCAATTACCTGCCCGTTGGTGGCCGGTCAGGCTTCTGCGCATTTTCCCAAGGGCACTTCGGGACTGGGCCTATGACCGCGTGGCGCTGAATCGCTACTGGATCTTCGGCAAGTACGACTCTTGCCTGCTGCCCGACTCCGATCACGAACGACGCTTTCTATAGTCGCCAGTGTGACCGCGCGGCTACACCACCAGTGCGAACCATTGTCCCGGCGTCATCTTCGTCACCATCATCAAGACAATCACGAACATCCCCAGAAAGCCGCCAACCCCCATCCAGAACCACTGGCGATAAACGGCTCGGTAATCGTCATCAAGCCTCGCACCACGTTCGAACGCGCTCACCGCCATTCCCTGCAAACGCTTCTGCAACACCAACACCGGCAGCCAGAGCGAACCGACCATAAAGAAGATGATCAGCGACGTCAGCACCCACTCCGTGGTCAGCGGCAGTCCGCTGAGCCTCGTCAACAGATAGCCCGTCACGATCTGGATGAGGCCCGCCGGTGTAGTGATCCAGGCGTCGAAGCGCACGACCATTCTCGCCACATGGGCGATCACCTGCGAATTGGCCGTGCGACTGGCGGCGATCAAATAGAGATAGGAGCCCATGCCGAAACCGAACAGGAAAATCGCGGCGATGACATGCACGTACTTAAGGCCCAGGTACAGCATGCTCAACGCATCCCGTCACTGAAGTGCACGGACAGGCCCAGATTCTGTGCGTCATTGATTGCGGCCATGTACTCATCGACGCTGATCTCGCCGACGCAAGGACGGGCGCCGGACCCGGGCACGTAGCCCCGGGCAATTTTCACGGCCAGCGCGACAGCGGCACAACTCGGGATCTCCGGCCCCTTGTCATTCAGCGCAGTCAATTGCGCCGTCATCGACAGTGGCTGGTCATTCAGGCCAACGCCTCGCACATCGATGTACATCGCACTTTTGCCATCACCGAAACGCTCGAACCAGGTGCCCCACCGATGCAACCTGGCGGCCCATGGCGCATGGTCGCGTACCAGCCCCGTCCTCATCGCCAGAGCAAACAGATAATTAGCCACACCGCCAAGCTTGAGGCCGGCGCCGGCCTTGAAGCTCAGCGTGTGTGCGCCATAGCGACTGGCGAAGATGTCCATGTCCGGCACATCCACATTGGCCAACGCCCGAGTGCCGAGATCCTGCAGCTTGCGCAGACTCAGATCCTCCCACCCCATCACCTCATGCACCTGACCGTTGCGTAACTGACGGATCGGCTTGCCGGCATAAGCGAGCACGCCCTCGACCGTCGACAACCCCGGCATCTTGGCCGACGAGGAAATGCCGTGCTCGATCGAATCGATGCGCTTGAAGCGATGACGCTGCTCATCGATGATCGCTGACGAGAGCGTCGGCACCGAACTGCAACCACTGAGGATAGCGACCCCGGCCAGCCTGGCTCGGGCATCGAGCACGCCAATGCCATTGACGAACGTCCGGCAGTCCGCCAGGTCACAATAGTTGACGCCCGCCGCGATGCAGTTCTCGGCCACCGCATAGGACTGCCCCTGAAACGGGCCGCCGGTGTGAATCACCAGTTGAATGTTCATCGCGCGTAAAGCGGCGCAGAACCCGGCGCCCATAGCATCGCCGCACCAGCTCTCGCAGGTTGCGCCCAGTTCAGCGACCTTGCGCGCCAGCTTCTGCGGATCACGCCCCGAGATCGCCAGTTCGACGCCCGGCATGTCGATCAGGTGCCGACAAACGATACTGCCAAAGTTTCCATACCCGCCAACCACCAACACCCTGAGTGCCATCAACGCTTCCCTGAAGGATTCCAAAAAAGGCCCAAAACCGGGCTCGGCGCAGCTTCCCTGATATCACCGGGCCAGGCAAGTCTGCCGCCACAGGCCGGGATGGAGTACTGTCAGCGCATCGCCAATGGAGGTTGATGTGAGCAAACGAATCATCGTCATCGGCGCGGGAATCGTCGGCGCGTCACTGGCGTATCACCTCGCCGCGATAGCGCAACGTTGACCAGCAGCAGCTCGCCGCCCTCCACGCTCATCCCCAGTACGCCAACTGGCAATGCTGGTTAAGCGCTTCATCATTAGCCGATAGCGGAGATTGGCGAAGTCCGATTCTGAGCCGGCGATCAGTAGACCCGAAGTCAAGGTCGCGCTATCTTCGCGCCGCAGCCAAAAGCGAGCCATGCCTGCGTGCCCGGCATAAATGAATGAAAGGATTGATTGTGGAGCTCATGATGAGAAGTCGGTTGTTTGCGGTACTGATTGGCCTTGGATTTATCGCCCTGGATCAGTGGGTCAAGATGCAGGCGTTAGTGGTGCTGCAATCGAAAAGTTTCAAACTGGGCGTTGGTTCCGCTTGGCTGGATATCGCGCTGAGCCTGAACGCTGGAGCGTTCCTCAGCCTGGGCGCAGGGTTAGCAGCTGGCTTGAAACAACTGATTTTCATAGTGGGCGTAGCGGCGGTGGTGTGCTGGGCCACTTGGTGGTCCCTCGCACGCTGGACAAGCTCTCCACGGAGATCGGCAGCGGTATACCTCCTCGCGTTGGGTGGCGCCTCCAACTTGATTGATCGGGTGTTTCGTGAGGGGCACGTGGTCGACTATATGGTTCTCAACCTGGGGTCTGTTCACACTGGCGTGTTCAATATTGCAGATGTTGCAATCATGGTGGGTGCCGGCATGCTGCTCTATGTTGAATGGCGGAAAAAATCTGAAGCGTAAACGAGCTTATGGCCGACTGCTGTCACCTTGACTCCGCGCCTCCTGCAGGGCGGCACTGTTTAGCCGACCCGATCCAAGGTGACAAAACCCGACCCTGCACCAGGGTTTTCTAATGAGTGCCGGGCTCGGATGGAATGAGGTAAACCAGGTCCGTATTGCCCATATCGACACCTGCTTGTGAAAGCAAAGTAGTCACTTGCCCGCGGTGATGAGTCTGGTGGTTGAAGAAATGCATGACCAAACCATAAAAGCTCTTGTCCGAGGGCGCCCCGGCCATGCTTGTGTAACTGAGGGTGTGATCCAGATTTTCTTCTGTCATGGAACGAGACCACTCGACAATTACTCCATCGAGCCATAATCGATGAGCTGATAATTCGCGGATGTTCGAGAACGTCAACTGGTCGAGACTTTTGGGCGCAGGAAGCTGCCGAATCGGCTCCAGAGCCGAGTGGTTCGCCGGGTGCTCTGCGAATCGCTTCAGCCAGAGAACGTCCCCGACCACCAAGTGGTTCAGCGTCCCGAGAATAGAACCAAAGTACGCTTTTCTATTCACTGAAAGCTCTTCATCCGACAGGCTTTGGGCCGTGTCATAAATGTTTGCATTCATCCATTTGTTATATGTCGCCATCAAGCAGACATGGCCGGTGCGATTCATCGTGTTCGTCCTTTTAGTGAATTCAGCAGATTGGTCGCCAACCCTTGGCGGAAGATGCGCAACAACGGCATGGATGGCAGTGTTTCGCTGGTGGCCAGGGGGGATGCGTCGATGGCGCATGAGGGCCCCAGGCTTCTTATTGTCAAGGTCGCTTTGCGGGCGAGTCGTGGCAGTTTAACGAACGATACGTACGCTGGGGAGGCACCTTCACAAAGTGTTGAGGCTGCGCTTGTGCCCTCATTCAGGACTCACGGCTTATCACCGCAAATTCCGCACCCGAATAGTTCTTGCCCCCTTGCGCGATGACAAATAAACCCTCCAGTTGAATCGAAGTACTCAGGTCAACGACCGGTGAGTAGCCGGCACAAGGAGGAACCATGAACGCCACTGCAATTGCCGACGGATTCACCCCGTTCAGCCGCAGCAGCCCGTTGCTTGATTTGCTTGGCCCTATCTACGCGAGGGGCACCGGACTGCAATTGGAACTGGGACTGTTGACTGACTCACGACATGCCAATGGCCGCGGCACCTTGCATGGGGGTGTCTTGGCAACATTAGCCGATGTCGGCATGGGTTACGCCATGGCATTTTCCAGCGACCCTCCACAACCATTGATCACCGCCAGCATGACCCTGGATTATCTCGGCGCAGTACAAATCAATGAGTGGCTGGAAGTGCGTCTTGAGTACTCAAAAAAGGGACGTCAACTGGCGTTTGCCGCCGTCAGCCTGCATGTCGGTGAACGAACGGTTGCGCGCGCCAGTGCGGTGTTCGCTGTGCCAACCTCATCTGGTGAACCGAGCGACGGAAAGTCGAAAACCCCGTCTCGTTGAAAGCGGCTTGCCAAACCTGAAGAGATCGCTGCCGCCGTACTCTGGTTACACGGCAGCGTCTCCCCTGACATTGGCGGTGGCTTATCGCTAAATCAGCCGCACTGTTCGGCTGATTTTTCCTGCCCCTACTCCGCCGCCTGCAACACCCACCGCCCGCGCCGGGCCAGTCCCGCCTGCAAGGCAAACGCCACCACCACCGTCGCCGGCGCGGAAAAACTGCTCAATCCATCACCGGCGAACATCAACGCCAGTCCCAGCGCTGTCGCTCCGAACCACGCCGTCAACCCGACTGGATTGAATGCAGCCACCCGCTCAAGTGCCGCCACTTCATTGCGTCCGCAGAGAGTCTGCGCCAATGCCACGCCGACCCAGGCCACCACAAAAATCCCCTGATAGGCCAACGCCTTGAGAAGATAGGCGAACACGTCCGCCAGCATCAGCCCGTAGACAATTACCCCGACCACCAGCGCCCACATCAGGTACGAGCCGCGCACGCCAAAACGGCCAAAGAACGCCTGCATGTTCAACGTCGCCAGATAATAGTTGGCCGTGTTGATGCGGGTTTGCGTGGCCCAGACGAACAGCAATCCCCAAAGCCCCATCAACTGCAGGATCGCCATCACCACCGACACTTCGTTCAGGGCGCCGTCATGGGGAATGCTGCTGACCAGGTAGATCCCCGCCGCGCCGTTGAGCAAAAACGTTACCGCGTAAAATGGCATGCCGAAGTTCCAGCGACCGTGGTATTGGGCGTCCTCAGGCTTGCCGAAACGCGCGTAGTCGAAGGTGAACAGCATCAACACCCAGACGCCCATATAAGCGACGAAGCAGTGCCACCAGCCGAATGCGCTGGGCGTTGCCGGACCGAAATCCAGCCATTGCGGCTGGTAGCCATAACGACTGATCGACAGCCCCACCGCCACCAGCAGGCCGCCGAGGTACACCGGCAGCAACACGCCGTTGAGCTTGTCCAGCCAGTGCTGCACGCTGCCCAGAATCATCGGCACGCTGTAGAGCACCACCGCCAGTGCCGCCAGCGGATAGATCAGTTGCGGGTACAACTGATGGAGCGCTACGGCAATCACCGAGCCTTCGAATACCGCGTAATAGATCGCCGTGGAGAAGAAGATCAGCGTCGCCAGACACGCCCCGCTGCTGCCGAACAACAGCCGTGAAAACAGCGCCACCGACAAGCCGCTGCGGATGGCGAAACGGCTGAGCACACTGTTGACCAAGCCGTAGCTGATCACCGACAGCAGCATGCCGATCAGCGCATTGCGCGCACCGAACGACAGCGCCAGTGAAGCGCCAACCACGATGTAGAACATCGCGCTGCACACCGCCCACCAGGCCATGGTCAGCGACAGTCGCCCCATGCGCGCTTCGGTCGGTACGGGATGGTGGGCCGGGTCCTGCCCGGTTTGACTCGATTGCGATAAAGCAGCCATATGCGTGAACTCCAGAACCAGTCAAAGGTTGAAGCGCGGGCAGCCGCCACCGCACCGAAGTGCGGCGTTGGCTTACCGTTTGGCATGGCCCGCGCGATGCGGCGGGCAGAATCAGGAAGGGAACAGCTTGCTCAGGCAGCCGAGTTTTTTCTTATAGGAACGTCGCGCTTGCAGCGCCTCTTCGAGGGTCACCGCGACAAAGCGGGCCTTCTGGTTAGGTTGCATCTGGCCAATCAAGTCGAGGTCGGCGCTGATCACTGTGCCGATCATCGCGTAGCCACCACCGGACACTGCATCGCGGTGCAGGACGATCGGCTCAAGCCCGGCCGGCACCTGGATCGAACCGATCGGGTAGCAACTGTCGACGATGTTCGACGGATCGGAACCGGCGCCGAACGGTTGCTCGCGGGGCTGAAAGCTCATCGCACTGCCGCCCTTGAAGCGATAGCCGATACGGTCGGCTTCTGAACCGACGGTCCATGGCTCGGCGAAAAAGCTCTTCGCCGCAGATTCGCTCAGACGCTCGTAATACAGCCCCGGCACCACGCGCAGGGTAATTTCGCCGCCCAGCGATTGGCGTAACGCCATGGGCAGACTGGCCCCGGCGCGGCCCTTGCCACTGGCAGCGCCAATCGGCAACTCATCGCCCGCAACCAACCGCCGCCCCTGGAAACCGCCAAGCGCACCCAGCGCGTAGGTCGAACGACTGCCGAGCACCACCGGCACATCAATGCCCCCCGCCACCGCCAGATAAGCCCGGGCGCCGGCCTTCGGAAAGTCGAAGCGCAGCACTTGTCCGGCCTTCACCTCGAAAGCCGTGTCGTGGTGCATTTCCACACCATCGACACGCGGCGTCATGTGCGCACCGCAGACCGCTACCAAAGCGTCCTGCTGAAACGCCAGTTCCGGCCCGAGCAACGTGCATTCCAGCGCCGCCAGCCCTGCCGGGTTGCCGACCAGTTGATTGGCTGCACTCAAGGCATATTGATCAAGCGCACCCGAAGGCGGAATGCCCAGGTGGTAATAGCCTTCGCGCCCCAGATCCTGTACCGAGGTCGCCAGACCGGGTTTGAGTACCTTGATCATGCCAGCACCTCCTGCAACGACTTGGGATAACCGATCGGATCGGCGAGAAACGCGTCCAGCGAAAACTCCACCGGGCGAATCCGCAGATCAAAGCGCCCGGCGTCCACTTCAGCCACGGCATGGTCGTAGGCCTCACGATCGATCGGCTTGAACTGCACGATGTCGCCCGGACGGAAAAACACCATGTGTTCCTTGAGGTACGCGAGGTTTTGCTGCGGGTCGTAGATCGGTGCCGGCGTCACGCCGAACATCTGATAACCACCGGCACCGCGCACCGAGTAAATGCAGCCAAAGCAACCGCCATGACCGAGGGTCAATTTCGGTGTGTCAGTGCGTGGCCGCAGGTACTTTGGCACCTGCAACTGGCGTTCGCGCTCGACCATCTGGAACATGAACGGTAGCCCGGCGACGAAGCCGACCATCGAGACAAACCACGGTGCACCGCTGTGGGCGGCGATGAACGCATCGACGTCGGCCAGGCCGTTGATCCGTGCGGCGTATTCCAGGTCAGTGGCGCTGGGGTCCTGATGCCGGTCGCGAAAACGCATCAGGGTTTCGTGGGTCCACGGGTCGTTGTACAGCACCGGAATCTCGATGATCCGCGTCTGCAGCGTGCGCTCGGCAACCGCCTCGGCTTCGGCGCCTTTCACCGCTTCGAGCAAGGTGTGCGGGGCGATGCGGTCCGGATCGAAACGAATCTGGAACGAGGCATTGGCCAGACACACATCGAGCACCCCATCCAGTGCCAGCCGTTCCACCGCGCGGGTGACAGCCAGGCCCTTGAAAAACGCATCGAGGGACATGCTGTCGCTGACTTCGGCAAACAGATGCTCATCGGCGCCGAAGCTGTAACGGATTGGCGTACTCATGCTGCACCTCCGCTGCGGCGCGTGGCCAGCCAGGTTTCCAGGGTGCCAGTGTGAAAGTCGGCGCTGTGCAGCCACGCTTGCTCGAGCAATTCGCCGTGCAGCGTCAGCGTGCTGGCCATGCCGGACAGTGTGGTCTGCGCTACCGCTGCCTGCGCCCGGCGCAATGCTTGGGCGCGATCAGCGCCATGCACAATCAGCTTGGCCAGCAGCGAGTCATAGTACGGCGGCACGCGGTAGCCTTGATACAGATGAGTGTCGACACGAATGCCCTCGCCCTGCGGCCAGATCAGTTCCTCGACCAGCCCCGGACTTGGGAAAAAGTCGCGCTGCGGATCTTCGGCGTTCAGGCGCATTTGCAGCGCGGCGCCGTTGAGTTGAATGCCACTCTGGCGCAAGCCCAATGGTTCGCCGCCGGCAATGCGCAGCATGGCCTGGACCAGATCGATGCCAGTGATCAGCTCGCTGACCGGGTGCTCCACCTGGATCCGCGTGTTCATCTCGATAAAGAAGAACTCGCCGGTCGCATCGTCATACAGGTACTCCAGAGTGCCAGCGCCCTTGTAGCCCAAGGACTCGGTCAGGCGCACGGCACTGGCACAGAGGGTCTCGCGTTGCTGCTGACTGAGGACCGGCGACGGCGTTTCCTCGAAAATCTTCTGCCTGCGACGTTGCAGTGAGCACTCACGCTCAAACAAATGCACCGCGTGCTGACCATCGCCCAACACCTGCACTTCAATGTGCCGGGCCCGGCCGATAAACCGTTCCAGATACACCGCGCCGTTGCCGAAGGCAGCCTGGGCTTCGCGCTGGGAACGGGGAAACTCTTCCGCCAGTTGCGCAGCGTTTTCCGCCAGGCGAATACCGCGCCCACCGCCACCGGCCGAGGCTTTGATCAGCAGCGGGAAGCCAACGCTTTCAGCAGCCTTGAGTGCCGATTCAACGTCAAACAACTCACCCGGCGACCCCGGCACCACCGGCACCCCCGCCGCTTGCGCAGTGCGTCGGGCTTCGGCTTTATCGCCCATGCGCCGAATCGTCTCGGCGCTCGGCCCGACAAAAATCGCCCCGGCCGCCACCACCGCTTCGGCAAAATCTGCGTTCTCCGAGAGAAAGCCGTAACCGGGGTGCACTGCGTTGGCGCCCGTGGTTTTCAAGGCGCCGAGCAAGGCCTCAACGTTCAGATAACTTTTATCGGCACGTGCCGGGCCGAGTACGTGCACCTCATCGGCCATGCGCGCCGC
This sequence comes from Pseudomonas sp. AD21, assembly GCF_002878485.1. NCBI lineage: Bacteria > Pseudomonadati > Pseudomonadota > Gammaproteobacteria > Pseudomonadales > Pseudomonadaceae > Pseudomonas > Pseudomonas sp. AD21. The sequence continues at coordinate 42,350 of NZ_NQYG01000041.1, read as the reverse complement.
GAGGGAATCGACATCCGCGTCACTACACGCGGCAACGGTGGGAATCCCCAGAGCCTTGGCGGCACGAATGATCCGCACCGCAATTTCGCCACGGTTGGCGATCAGTAATTTATGAATACCTTGGGTCATGATCGCGCCCTCACTCGACGTCGAGTGTTGCGATGACTTGACCCGGTTCCACCGGATCACCGTCTTCTACCAAAAATGCGCTGAGGCGACCGGCCGTCCCGGCGGTCAGTTCGGAAAACTGCTTCATGACCTCGATCAGGCCAATCACCGTGTCGGCGCCGACCTGCGCGCCCACCTCGACGTAGTTCGCCGACTCCGGTGTGGCTTTGCGGTAGAAGGTCCCCGGCAACGGGGTGATTACAGTGTGTTCGGCCATGTCTGTTCCTTTTGGAATAGTTGTAGAAAGGCAGGCAAAAAGTGCATCGTTGGGCAAACCCCGGCGTCTGTGGACCAGGTGTTTCGCCGGTCATCAGCGCGGGGCGCGCACCTTGATCCCGGCGTTGTCGAGCGCTGTACGTGTGGCCTCGACCAGCGCCAGCGCACCCGGGGTGTCGCTGTGCAGACAGATCGAATCGAACTCGATCGCCAGGTCTTCACCCTCGACCGTGCGCACCACACCTTGCTGACAGGCGCGCAGTACCCGCGCAGCAACCAGCGCCGGGTCGTAGGCGCGCACGTTGCGGGTGAAAACGATGGAACCACTGAGGTCATATTCGCGGTCGGCGTAGAACTCGCGGATCACTGGCTGGCCGAGCTCGGGGGCGACACGCCAGATCACCGAATCGGGCATGCAGTACAGCAGCAGCTCCGGTTCCAGTCGCTGCAGGTTTTCCACCAGCAGGCGGGCTGCCTCCTCGTCCCGCGCCAGGTGCATATAGAGCGCACCGTGAGGTTTGATGTGTTGCAGGGCCACACCCTGAACCCGGGCCAGTTCACGCAGGGCGCCCAACTGATAGAGCATGTCGTCGACCAGTTCCTGAGCCGGTGCGTTGATGTGCCGACGGCCAAAACCGACCAGATCACGAAACCCCGGATGCGCGCCGATGGCCACGCCCAGACGCTTGGCCTGTTCGACCGTGCGGCGCATGGTGCCGGGGTCGCCGGCATGGAAACCGGTGGCGATGTTGGCCGAACTGATGAAGCCCATCAGCTCACTGTCGACACCATCACCGATGGTCCATGGGCCGAAGCCTTCACCCATGTCCGAGTTGAAATCTACTGCTTGCATGACGCTTGCTCCTGACGCTTGTGACTTCATGCAGGCCAAGTTAGATTTCCGCTAACCCCTTGGGAAGATCTATTAACAGATAGGCCATCTTCTGAAAAACAGATAGCCTTGAAAAAATCGCTTCCTCGCTGACCGGAGTGTCCATGTCCCTGACCTTGCGCCAAGTGCGCTATTTCGTCGCCACCGCCGAGATCGGGCAGATCTCCCAGGCCGCGATTCATCTGAATATTTCGCAGTCGGCGGTGACCACCGCGATCAAGGAACTGGAAGGCATTCTCGGCACGCTGTTGTTCCAGCGCTCGGCGCAAGGCATGAGCCTGACCGATGCCGGGCGGCACTTTCTGAACCGGGCCTATGTGATTTTGCGCAGCGTCGATGACGCGCTGAACAGCCCGCTGCCGGACATCCGCGCCAGTGGCGTGTTACGCCTGGCGGCGAGCTATACGGTGTTCGGCTACTTCCTGCCGCACCATTTGCAGCGCCTGGAACACTGGCATCCCGACGTGACCATCGAAGTTCACGAACAGGAACGACAAGCCATCGAACAGGGGCTGCTCGAAGGTCGGTTCGACATGGCCGTGGTGCTCACCGCCAATCTCACTCACCCGGATATCGTCTCCGAGACACTCTTCAACTCTGAGCGCCGGTTATGGCTGCCCAGTCACCATCCGCTGTGCGAGCGTTCGGCGGTCAGCCTGGCCGATGTGGCAAAGGAGCCGTTCATCCTGCTGACCGTCGACGAGGCCGAACAAAGCGCCATGCGTTATTGGGAAAACGCCCGCCAGCAGCCGAACGTGCGGGTCCGCACCAGTTCCGTGGAAGCCGTGCGCAGCATGGTCGCCAACGGCAGTGGCGTGGCAATCCTTTCGGACCTGGTGCACCGCCCCTGGTCGCTGGAAGGCAAACGCATCGAAACTCTGACCATCACTGACAAGGTGACGCCGATGAGTGTCGGCCTGGCGTGGCACCGCGCACAGGAGTTCAGCCCGGCGATGCACGCGTTTCGCAATTATTTCCACGATGCCTTTCTGGCGCCCCAGCAGCATCTCGCGCGACGCTGAAAACAGGGTTACCCTCCGGAAAATGCGCGAGCGCTGCCTCATCGTTCCCCCGCCAAACCCCGAGACACTACGCAAGGAAAAACCATGTCGATCCATGCAGTGACCATTCCTCGTTTTGCCCAGATGCTGCGCGCCTTGTCAGCGCTGTTGTCCAAGGGCGAAGCTTGCGCCGTTGAGCGCGGCTACGACCCGCAGGTTCTGCTCGAAGCACGCCTGGCGCCGGACATGCACAACCTCGCCCGGCAAATTCAGTACACCTGCACTCAGGCGCAGGACGCCGTGCAACGGCTGACGCAACAGCCGCTGAGCGCGCTCACACCGCCAGAAAACATGGCGGCGGCCAAGGCATTGATCGAAAGCACACTGGAGAGGCTGGCAGCAGCGGATCCGGCGCAGATCGACGCCAGCGCGGACAGGAAAATCGCCATCGAACTGCCCAACGGCATCGCTTTCGACATGACCGGCAGCGAATATGCCGTGGACTGGGCCATGCCCCAGTTCTACTTCCACTTGATCACGGCGTACAACATCCTGCGGCACAACGGCGTGCCGCTGGGCAAGGCGGACTATGTGCAGCACATGTTTGCGTATCTGCGAAAATAATTGCAGGTCAGGCTCCGGCGTCAACCACCGTTGACCCGGAGCTCCTGTACCAGAAACGCCAACGACTCCACGGCGCCACAATGACTTTTGGCCGAGCGTTGCGCATCCCACGACATGGCATCGTCAACGCAAAAATCGCCCGCGCACTCCATGCTCAGATCGTCATCGAGCAGGCCGAGCGGAACCCACACGTAAGGCGATCCGCGAAGCGGGTTGGGCACGGTCGAACCGCATTGTGCGCAAAAGTCATTTCGGTAACCGCTGGGTTTGACCCAGCTTTTGATCGAGTCCTGCCCTGCTTCCCAGTGAAAGTCGCGAGCGTTGACCAGCGTGGCGAGGTTGTGGCCGACACCCGTTTGTTTGCGGCACAGGGTGCAGTGGCAGCGATAGAAAAAACCAGGCACAACCGAGAGGCTGAAGCGTACAGCGGTGCATAGACACTGCCCTGTTGTCATGAAAATCTCCTGTGGACGAGCGCTTGCACATCCATGCTGAAGTTTCTTATGTTCAAGGCCGCATTCTAACCATCGGCGAGCGTTCAGCCATGACTCAGATGAAAAACCCCGAAGACGTCCCCGGTGCATTCCAGACGGCCTGGAACACCCACGACATGCCCGCACTCGGCGCACTGTTCGATCCGCAGGCGACGTTCGTCAATCGCTTCGGCCACTTCGTTCGGGGCATCGAGGAAATTGTCGCGTTGCACGCGCCCATTCACCAGACAATCTACCGCGACTCCACCCTTGAAAACGCACTGATCGATGTCGATCACGTCGCTGACGGAGTGGCGATCGTTCATTTCTGGAGTCGTCTGTCGGCCGGTGCTGCACATCCGGCCGGGGCGCATGCGGTGGATACACTGATTCTCGCGGTGCTGACCCGACACAACGAGGCCTGGCGCATCAGGGCGCTGGAGAATGTGACGCTCACCAACCCGCGCACGGGTGAAGCCATCTTGCGCGAATAGCCAACGCGGGCGACGCCACAGGAATGTATTTCACCCTGCGCTGCATCCGTTTCAGTCGCCTCACGTCGAACGTTTTTCTACCCACCGCCGATACTGGCGCGTGCGAAATGCCATGCCGACCTGCTGCAGAATCAGCGCACGCAGCGGCGACACGCCCGGGTTGGGCTTTTTCGCCTGACTGAGTTTGTCCAGCTGAAACTTGACCACCGCCATGTTCGCCAGCGCGGCGATGGTTTTGTTTTTCCAAGTGATCGGCGGCAACTGTGGGGCGTTGTCCTTGCCCTGCAGCCAGTCACGCGGCAGATGCGGATCGATGGCCAACGCAGTGCCGATCCCCACCATGTCGACGCCACTCTGAACGACCTGTTCGGCCACCGGGCGGCGGCGAATCCCGCCGGTGACCATCACCGGCATTTTCGCGACAGTCTGAATGTCGTGGGCAAATTCGACGAAGTAAGCCTCGCGGGCCAGGGTCCGGCCATCGCGCGCCTCGCCCTGCATGGCAGGGACTTCGTAACTGCCGCCGGACAATTCCACCAGATCCACACCCAGATCGTTGAGCAGCTCAACCACCTTTTTCGCGTCGTCGGCGGTGAAGCCTCCGCGCTGAAAATCGGCAGAGTTGAGTTTGACCGCCACCGCAAAATCCGCCGCAACCACCGCCCTCACCGCTCTGACGATATCAAGCAACAGGCGCGCGCGGTTTTCCAGGGAGCCGCCCCACTCGTCCGTCCGCTGGTTGGTCAGCGGCGACAGGAACTGGCTCAACAGATAACCATGCGCGGCGTGGATTTCCACGCCAGTGAACCCGGCCTGTTCGCCAAGGCGTGCGGTGCGTGCAAAGCGCTGAATGACCTCCTCAATCACACTTGGAGTCATGGCATGGGGCGTAGCGAAGCGCTTGGACATGTTGCCCAGCTCCAGCGGCACGGCTGACGGCGCCCAGGTTTTTTGCCCAAGGTTGGCCTGCATCTGCCGGCCCGGGTGATTGATCTGCAACCAGAATTGCGCGCCGCCGGAGCGACCAATACTCGACCAGCGCCGGAACTTGGCGAGTTGCTGGTCGTCCTGCAGCACCACGCCGCCCGGGCCGGTCATGGCGCAGCCGTCGACCATCACGTTGCCGGTGATGATCAGCCCGGCCCCACCATCGGCCCAGGCTTGGTAGAGACGTATCAGCTCTTCGGAGGGCGCCTGGTCGGCGTCGGCCATGTTCTCTTCCATGGCGGCTTTGGCGATTCGGTTCTTGATGGTCGAACCGTTGGGAAGTAGCAGGGTGTCGAACACATTCATGGGGCAGTCCTCAACTGAGATGAGGCCACCATAAGATTAAAGCCAACTTTAAGGTCAATAGCTTTTTTAAAGGATATTCGATGTTCAGCGCGCCACATCACGGCGGTCTGAAGAACCCACCACGCCTTCTTCGCGCAAGCGATTCATCAGCATTTGCGCATTGTCCGCACAGGCCATGCCCTCAGGCTTGCCCTCGACACCCTTGATGACCAGCAGCAATTGCGCCTTGTTCCGGGCCAGCCGTTGCTGCAGGACTTCGATTTCCTCGACCTTTTGCTTGAGGCCACTGAGCAACGCTTCGTGCTGCCAGCCACTCGCATTCATCGGCATCAATTGACGGATCTCCTCCAATGAGAAACCCGCCGCCTGCGCACCGGTAATGAGCTCCAGAAGCCACTGGGTGTCGGGAGCGTAATCGCGATAGCCGTTGGCTTTGCGCCCGACCGAGGTGATCAGACCACTCGCTTCGTAGAAGCGGATGCGAGACGGCGCCAACCCGCTGATTTTCGCCAATTCACCGATTCTCATGTTCCACTCCGCAGACGCATTAACATTGAAGCTGACTTTAAACCTGAACTGATTCGGCGGCCAATCGGCGCAGAGGTTTTATCGCAGTCGACGACCAGCGCAATCCAGCCGCCTCCTCGAGCGTTGCTTACGCTCACGGAATCTGCACAATGGCCGGCTTTTCTCGACAGGAAGTCCCCCATGCAACGGATTGTGATTCTAGGCAATGCCGGTAGCGGCAAGTCCACCCTGGCCCGCGCCCTGGGTCAGCGCCTGAACCTGCCCGTCGTTCACCTCGACACCTTGTTCTGGGAGCCAGGCTGGGTCGAGCCAGATGCCGAGCAGTTCCGCACCCGAGTCAGCGCAGCGGTGGCAGCGGATGCCTGGGTGTGTGAAGGCAACTACGCGCGGCGAACCTTCGACCTGCGCCTGCCACGCGCCGACTTGATCATTTGGCTGGATACCCCTCGCCTCACCTGTTTCACCCGAGTGATCCAGCGCAGCGTGCTGAAGCGCCCTCGCGCTGACCAGCCAACAGGTTGCGAAGAGACGCTCGACCGGGCGTTTCTGGAATTTCTGAAGTTTGTCTGGACGTTTGATCGCGGCTACCGACCGGGGATTGAAAAAGTGCGCCTGGCCATCGGCCCGAACATTCCTGTGGTACACCTGCGAGACAAGCGGCAGATTGCTGCATTTGTCGATGAATTGACTGCTACGTCCACAACCTGTCTGGAGTGAACGTGCTTGCCGGCCATCTGTCGGATTGCACAAGTGCTTAGCGGTGTCGGCACGCCGCAGCGAACGTCATAGAGGACCAGCATGGACACCGAAAAACTCGAATTCGGCACAGATGAAATCGCGCAGATGCAGCGCTTCAACAAGACCCTCGCCTGGCTGCCGCGGTTTCGAGTCCGTAATCGCGTCGTGCCGCGACTGATCCAGACGCTGCTGCGCGTCAGTCAGAAGGCCGGCGCAGACAAGCTGCGCAAACACGGCCTTGAGGCCGAAGACATCGTGATTGATTCAAACGGCGTCCCGGTACCGCTGCGAATTATCAGGCCAAAAGGCCAAGCCCGAGGCGTGGTGCTGGATTTTCATGGCGGTAGCTGGGTCATCGGCAACCCGCAGATGAACGACGAGCTCAATGCGGGCATGGTCAATGCGTGCAACGTGGCGGTGGTCTCGGTGGATTATCGGCTGGCGGTCAACACGCCAGTGGAGGGGTTGCTGGCGGATTGTCTGGGTGCCGCTCGCTGGTTGCTCGGCTGCAACGAATTCGCTGATCTGCCGATAATCGTCGTTGGGGAATCGGCAGGCGGCCATCTGGCGGCGGCGACGTTGTTGGGGCTGCAATCGTCGCCAGAATTGCTGCAGCGCATCCAAGGTGCGCTGCTGTATTACGGCGTCTACGACCTGACCGGAACAGCCAGTGTTCGCGCTGCTACTGCCGACACCCTGCTGCTGGACGGCCCCGGCATGGTCGAGGCGCTACGCCAGTTGACCCCGGACCTGAGCGATGCGCAACGCCAACAGCCGCCGTTGTCACCGCTGTACGGCGACTTTGCCGGCATGCCACCGGCGCTGATGTTCGTCGGCGAACTGGACCCGCTGCGCGACGACACCCTGGAACTGGCTGCACGCTGGAAAGCGTCGGCAGTGGTTGAGGTGCACTTGCTGCCAGCTTGCGCCCATGGGTTTATCCATTTTCCGACGACCATGGCCGACAAGGTGCTGGCTCACAGCCGGGCATGGATCAACCATCGAAGCGCCGCGCAGGAGCCCGTGGATCGTTGCGCTCAGCTCACGCCAGCAACTCGGTAATCCACTGAATCTGCTGCGCGACCTCTTGCCGCTTTTCTTCGGGCACAGCCTGGCGCGCACGGGTGAAGCTGTTCAGGGTTTTCTGTTTCTGGCGCAACAGGTGCTGCCATTTGGCGAGAAATGCCGGGCTGCGCGCCAGCATCTGCAACGGGCCGAAGTACAGTTGTTCGGCGCTGTAGTCGACCGGGCCGGAGCGCTCGGCAACGATGATTTCGTAGAAGAAGCGGTTTTCCTGCAATAGCTCCTCGAGGAGGATGCGGTAGTCGTTGTCCATCAGCCATTGGCGCAGCGGTTGCTCGCCACCGTTGGGTTGCAGGATCAGCCGCTCCTGTCCGCTCAGGCGCGCCTTGCCGCGGTCGAGGATGTCACGGATGGTTTCGCCGCCCATGCCGCACAGGCTGATCGCGGTGATCCCGTCACTCGGCTCGATCGCCGCCAGGCCACTGGCCAGACGCACGGTGATGTGCGGCTGCAGATCGTTCTCGCGTACCGTGCGCACGGCCGCCTGAAACGGCGTCAACGCCACTTCACCGGCCACCGCCGCCGCGATGGCGCCACGGCGCATCAGGGCCACCGGCAGATAGCCGTGATCCGAGCCGATATCCGCCAGCCGCGCGCCCGCCGGCACCTGCGCCGCCACCCGCTCCAGGCGCATGGACAAAGTGTGTTCGTTCAACTGCCGCCCCTTTTCCCAGCAATAACCGGCACTGCGGGCCGGACAAGGGGCGCGACTCTAGCGGGCTGTGGCTGGCAATTCAAATCCGGGCGTGCCAAGCGCCCTATCCTGCGGCTACCTGTCAATCCGTAGCCGAGACCTCAGCACCAATAGCGTTCAACTTGTCATGCACGTGATGGCCCGATACCAGTACAGTATCCAGCCAGAAATGACAGTATTGGCTGTTCAATTCCATGATGGAGAGTAAATGAGGCTACACACCCTGAGATCATTGTTGACCTCTATGCGCGGTCACAGCTCGGATCGCAACGGCAAAATCGTTGCATGGTTCGTGATGATGGTGATTGCGCTTGCATCCGCTGTATACGCTTACAAGGGATACAAGTTGACCCGAGATGGCAGCGATCCCTTTGCGCAGACATGTGCAGCCGTCGTAGATGCACGATCTTCGTTTCTTGAAGTGGGGGCTGAAGCTATGTCACGCACAGAGCCAGGACGCTCCAAGTCCAGGGATCAGTTGGAGCATGATGTGCGAAAAGTCACGGAGTTCGCCAATCGTAGCGATGATCCGGTCATCAGAGTAGCGGCGACAAATATTCGCATCTCGCTCGCACGTGGGCTTAACTTGACGCCCGAACAGCCAGGGGATGACATTGCAAAAATGAAGCTTTGTCTTATTGAAAGGTTTTTCGATGAGTCAGAAGTCATCGCAAGCAAGTGCAGGGAAGAAGGCCTTCCTGCCACACCCAAACCCCTCAGAGGTTTCGGTGCCGGTCCCCTTCATTCGATCTGTGAAGATCTTTTTACGAGCGCAATGTAACAGTCGGATCTAACGTTGCGCCCGCGCAGAGCGCTGTAATCACATAGCGATTCAATCAAGGAAGAACCCCCATTGAAAACAGCATACGGCGCCCTGTTTCTGATCGGCCTGAGCACCCACACTCTCGCTGATGCCAACCCCATCGGCTTCCACAGCACAACCTTGGCGGACCCGCAGCGTCCGCTGGAAATGGTCGTCTGGTACCCCGCGACCACCACCGCGCCCGCACAATTGATCGACGACAGTCCGGTATTCCTCAGTGCGTCGGCGGTGCGCGATGCACCACCGACGGCCGGCGAACATCCGCTGGTGGTGCTCTCCCACGGTTACCGCGGCAACTGGAGCAACCAGATGTGGCTGGCGACTGCCCTGGTCGATCAGGGTTACATCGTCGCGGCGGTCAACCACCCCGGCAGCACCACCCACGACCGCAGCCCGCAAGCGGCGGCGCAGTTGTGGCAGCGACCGGTCGACCTGCGTCGGGCGATCGATGCGGTGCTGGCGCAGCCTGGGCAGTTTGGCGCGGTCGCGCCACAGCGCATTGCCGTTGTTGGCCATTCACTCGGTGGCTGGACGGCCCTGGAAATCGCCGGTGCACGTTTCGACCCCGAGCGTTTTGCCGAGGACTGCAAGGTCCATTCGAAGCTGGCCAGTTGCAGCGTCTACCAGAAAATGAATCCGGCCAGCACTTCACAAGCGAAGGCGGATCTGGCGGCTGACAGGCGCTACCCAGCGGTCACGGCCATCGTCTCGCTGGACCTGGGCCTGTCACGCGGCATGACGGACGCCAGCCTCGCGACGCTGGCCGTACCGTCGCTGGTGATTGCCGCCGGCGCCCCGTCCGAAGACCTGCCTGCGCAGCTGGAATCCGCCAATCTGGCTAAACGTCTGCCACCGGCAAGCACGCGCTATGTCGAGATCAGCGACGCCACTCACTTCAGCTTCACGTCGATCTGCAAACCGGGGGCGATCGAGATGCTCGAGGAAGACGCTCCAGGCGATGGCATCATTTGCCGCGATGGCGACAAGGCGCGCCCGCGTGAGGTCATCCAGCAGCAAGTGGTCGCGCTGATCAGCGATTTCCTGGCGACGCCGAAGCCTTGATCGACCGCGAGCAGCTTCATCGGGAGGGTTATGCGTTGCTGCGCCAGGCGATCCCTTTGGAGTGGCTCGCCGGGCTTCGCGCGGTGTTCGATGCGAATCTCAAACCGCCAGAACAATGGCCGGTTCCGCGCGGCATGGACTGGCGCCATGCGCAGCTGGAGTTCACTGACGAGAGCACTGCCGTGCAGCTGGCAGGCGCTGCGGGCGACATTCTGGTGTTTGATGTCGATCTGGTGCACGCGGGCAGTCGCAACGCAAGTGGCGCCCGCCGGCGTTCGATTCTGATCAGCTACTGCGCACAGACGTTGCAGGCGACGCATCTGGAAACTGCAGATCTGCGAGGTGTTCGCATGGACACCCGCGAGCAATTTGATCCTGCGCAGTTTCGCCAGGTCAGGCCATAGTCCGGCGCCGTGCGCAAGGTCGGCAGCAACCGGAACGCAACCCTGCGCGCCGGTTGCTGAGGGCCTCAGCCGTTATTTGCTGATCGACACGATCGTCGCTCTACTCCCCTCCATCCGGAAGGAAAACGTCACACGATCCCCCACCACCAGGCCGTTCAACTGAGCAGGCGTCACGGCAAAAGCCATCGTCATCGGCGGCCATTGCAACGCCGCAACAGCGCCATGCGCGAGGGTCACCGTGTGGCTTGCCGGATCAATCGCCTTGATCGTTCCCTCGGCACTGGCCAAAGGGGTTTGCTGCGTTTGCTGCTGCATGTCCATGCCCGGCATATCGTCCATTTTCATTGCGGATCGATTTTCTGCGTGGCTCGCAGACGCGAACAGGAAGAGACTGCCGGCCACTGCAACGAGTGTCAGTTTCATCGGGTTTTTCCTTCAAGGGTGGAGGGTTCAACATCGAGGGTACGACGGCGCATCAGGCGATACGCCGCCGGGATGACAAACAGCGAAAGCAACGGCGCCGTGAGCATGCCGCCGACCATGGGCGCAGCGATCCGGCTCATGACTTCGCTACCGGCGCCGCTGCCCAGCAGAATCGGCAACAGGCCAGCGATGATGACGGCCACGGTCATGGCTTTTGGGCGAACCCGTTGCACAGCGCCTTCACCAATCGCCGCAAGCAAACTTCGATCAGAGTGCTCGCCAAGGTCATTGCGTGCAGCCCATGCCTGCTTCAGGTACAGCAACATGATGACCCCAAACTCGGCGGAAACGCCGGCCAGTGCGATAAAACCGACGCCCGTGGCCACCGACAGGTTGTACCCCAGCCAATAGAGAAACCATGCGCCCCCCGTCAACGCGAACGGCAACGTGGCCATGATCAGTGCCGCCTCATCGAAACGCTTGAAGGTCAGGTACAGCAGCACAAAAATGATCGCCAGCGTCGCCGGCACGACTATTTTGAGTCGCGCATTGGCCCGTTCGAGAAACTCGAACTGCCCCGAGTAACTCAGGCTCATACCCGGCAGCAGCTTGACCTGCGCATTGACTGCCTCGCGCAGGTCAGCGACCACCGCCGCAATGTCCCTGCCGCGCACATCGATGTACACCCAGCCTGACAACCGCGCATTCTCGCTCTTGAGCATCGGCGGTCCCTGCGTGATGCTGATTTTCGCCACGGTGCCGAGGGTGATCTGGCTGCCGTTCGCGGTGTAGATCGGCAGCTGCGCCAAGGCCTGCGGCGAATCGCGCCACTCACGCGGATAACGCAGATTGATCGGAAAGCGCGCCAGCCCTTCGACGGTCTCCCCGACATTTTCGCCACCAATGGCGCCACTGACGATCGACGGCACATCGGCGATGTTCAAGCCATAACGGGCAGCGGCCTGACGGTCGATATCGACATCGATGTAGCGGCCTCCGGTCAGCCGTTCCGCCAGCGCCGAACTGACGCCGGGCACGTCCCTGGCGACCCGTTCGACCGCCTGGGTCACCGCGTCGATGTCCGCGAGGCGACTGCCGGCGACTTTTACGCCGACCGGGCTTTTGATACCGGTGGCGAGCATATCGATGCGATTGCGAATCGGCGGAATCCAGATGTTGGTCAGGCCAGGTACACGCACCACGCGATCGAGCTCCTCCACCAGTTTTTCCTGGGTCATTCCCGGGCGCCACTGGTCGTGAGGCTTGAATGCAATGGTGGTCTCGAACATTTCCAGGGGCGCCGGATCCGTCGCCGTTTCAGCACGGCCCGCCTTGCCAAAGACGTGTTCGACCTCCGGAACGGTCTTGATCAGGCGGTCCGTGAGTTGCAGCAGTTGCGCGGCTTTCTGCGCCGACAACCCCGGCAACGCTGACGGCATATAGAGCAGGTCGCCCTCGTCCAGCGGCGGAAGAAATTCACCCCCCAAACGCGACAGTGGCCATAACGCACTGGCCATCACCAGCAACGCCACCAGCAGGGTCAGCCTCGGCCACCGCAATACCGCATCCAGCGCGGGCTGGTACAGCCCGATCAGCCAACGATTCAACGGATTCTGCCGCTCACCGGGGATGCGCCCGCGAATCCAGTACCCCATCAACACCGGAACCAGCGTCACCGACAATCCGGCCGCTGCCGCCATGGCCCAGGTTTTGGTAAAGGCCAGTGGAGCGAACAGTCGCCCCTCCTGGGCTTGTAACGTGAACACCGGAATGAACGACAGCGTGATGATCAGCAGACAGAAAAACAGCGCCGGCCCGACTTCCTGCGCCGCGTCCGTAATGACCCGCCAACGCGGCTCACCTTCCAACGCCTGACCGGGATTGGCCGCATGCCACGCTTCGATCTTTTTGTGGGCATTTTCGATCATCACTACGGCGGCATCGACCATGGCACCAATAGCGATGGCGATGCCACCGAGCGACATGATGTTGGCGTTGATCCCCTGATAATGCATGACGATGAAGGCCATCAGCACACCCACCGGCAGGGAAATGATCGCCACCAGCGATGAGCGCACATGCCACAGGAAAATCCCGCAGACCAACGCGACGACGATGAATTCCTCGAGCAGTTTGTGGCTGAGGTTTTCCACGGCATGATCAATCAGGGTGCTGCGATCGTAGGTCGTGACGATTTCCACGCCGGGCGGCAGACTGCTTTTCAGCTCATCGAGTTTGCGCTTGACCGCCGCAATGGTCTGGCGAGCGTTCTTGCCGCTGCGCAACACCACCACGCCGCCAACCGTCTCGCCCTCGCCATCGAGTTCACTGATACCACGGCGCATTTCCGGGCCCAGTTGAATCGTCGCCACATCACCCAGGGTCACCGGGGCACCGCCGGAACCCAGTTTGAGCGGGATCGCCCGGAAGTCATCCAGCGTCTTCAGGTAGCCTGATGCGCGCACAATGAACTCGGTCTCCGCCATCTCCAGCACCGCCCCGCCCGTCTCCTGATTGGCCTTGCCGATCGCCTCGCCGACCTGTGCCTGGGTGATGCCGGAAGCGGCCAGTTTGAGCGGATCGAGCTGCACCTGATACTGCTTGACCATGCCGCCCACCGTGGCCACTTCGGCGACGTTGGGCAGGGTCTTGAGTTCGAACTTGAGGAACCAGTCCTGCAGTGCGCGCAGCTGTGCCAGATCATGTCCTGCGGTGCGATCCACCAAGGCGTACTGGAAGATCCAGCCGACGCCTGTCGCGTCGGGGCCCAGCGCCGGTCTGGCAGCAGCTGGCAAGCGGCTCTGGATCTGGCTCAGGTACTCCAGCACTCGCGAGCGTGCCCAGTACGGGTCGGTGCCATCTTCGAACAGCACGTAAACGAAGCTGTCACCAAAGAACGAATAACCGCGCACGGTCTTCGCCCCCGGCACCGAGAGCATGGTCGTGGCCAGCGGGTAAGTGACTTGATTCTCGACAATCTGCGGCGCCTGCCCCGCAAAAGGCGTGCGAATGATCACTTGCACGTCGGACAGATCCGGCAGTGCATCAATCGACGTGTTCTGTACCGACCACACGCCCCATGCACTGACAAACAGTGTCGCCAGCAGGACGAGCAAGCGATTGGCCACGGACCAGCGAATAAGCGCGGCGATCATGGCCGGGCCTCCATGCTGTCCGTGCCATCACCTGCAACGATGCCCTTGAGGCTGGCCTGCGAATCGAGCAGGAACTGGCCCGACGTCACCACTTGCTGGCCTTCCTCCAGGCCCTTCAAGATCACCGTTTTGCCCGCGCTTTCCTCGCCGATTTGCACGTGCACCGGCCGGTAATGCCCGGCGGCTTCGGCCAGCATCACCAGATCCCGGCGCCCCGTGCGAATCACCGCTTCGCTTGGCACCCACAAGACGCTGGCGGTGCCTGTCTGCTGCAGGCTGACCTGCGCGGTCATGCCTGGCCGCAGGCGTTCATCTGGATTGGGCAGCTCAACCCGCACACGCAAGGTCCGACTGTCTGCATTGGCCTGCGGCAAGATGGCGTCTACACGGCCCTTGAGCGTGGCGCCCGGGAACGCCGGCAGACGGGCTTCGACGGCTTGCCCCACGGAGAGTGCTGCGCCTTCGGATTCGGGGACGGCCACCGCCAGCCAGACACGGCTCAAGCCGTTGACCCGCGCCAGTGTTTCGCCTGTCGCGACGGTCATGCCCACACGAACATTCAGCTCCTGCAACACACCCGCCCGCGGGCTGGTGAGCGTCAGATAAGGCGCAACCTTGCCCTGCCGCTCAACCCGGGCAATCAGCGTATCGGGCATTCCTGTGAGGCGCAGTCGCTGACGGGCAGCCCGCAACAAACCGGCATCACCGCTGCGTTTCATGGCCAGAAACTCGGTCTGGGCCGCCGCCCACTCAGGCACAAGAATGTCCGCCAGCGCCGCGTTGGCCTTGAGCACATCGCCGGGCGCATGGTCATAGACGCGCTCGACAAAACCCGGCGTGCGCGCCTGAACCACTGCAACGTCACGCTCGTTGAACCCCACAATCGCACTGACATCAAGGCTGGAACTGAAGACCCCGCGCCTGACCGGTGCCGAACGCATGCCGAGATTTTGCGCCACTGCCGGATCGATATTCACCGTCGCGCGGTCATCCGCCCCGCTGGCGTACTGCGGCACCAACTGCATGTCCATGAAGGGTGACTTGCCCGGTTTATCGAACTTTTGCTGCGGGTACATCGGGTCGTACCAATACAGCGCCTTGCGTTCGGCCGGGGCATTGACACTCTGCGCAGCTGCCATTTCAGTTGACTCGTTCATCTGCAAGTGCGCCGCCCGGTAACCACCGACGCCGCCCAGCAACAGCAAAATGCCCGCCAACACCCACCTGTTCCCCTTGAGGTTCATTGGCCGCTCTCCCCGTAAGCAAAATAAAGCCGCGCATTGCTCAGCGCTCGTTGCGCTTGCACATCGACCTGTTTCAGGCGCGCCTGGATCAGCTCGCGCCGGGCCGCCACCACCGCATTCAAATCGCCCTTGCCGGCGCGATAGCTCGCCATGCTCAACTCGACCTTCTCCCGGGCCAGCGGCAAGAGGCTGTCCTCGCTGCGGTGCATCGCCCGATCGAGCTGTTCATAGTCGGCCAGTTCACTTTCCAGTTGCTGGGTGTGCTCGCGCGACAAGGCATCGCGCTCAGCCTCCAGCTGGTCGAGTTGCGCTTGCCTGGCGGCGATTACCGGGTTCTGTCGAGTCTCGGGGAACAACGGCAAGTCCCAGGACAACTGCACGCTGACCATGTCGCCGAACTGGCGGTCACGGTGCTGATAGTCCAGCTCCCAGCTCCAGTCGGACTTTTTCTGCGCCTGGGCCTCGTTGACTCTGGCCTGCGCCTCGCGAGTCATTGGCGCAAACGCCGCCAATTCTGGGTGGTGCTGCAGGTTGTGGGCGATGCCCGAGGTGTCCACCGGCCATTCGGGCAGTCGGCCCTGAGGTGTGGCATCCGCCACCGGACCAATCCAGCGCTTGAGCGCTGCCTGTGCCTGAGCACGCTGGCGAATCAAATCGTCCTGCTGCTCCGCCAGTTGTGCCGCCTCTTGCCGAGGCGTTACCGCATCCGCCGGTTGCGCACGACCACCGGCAATCTGCGCATTGACGGTTTCGGCGAGCAGGCGGTTTTCTTTGTAGAAGTCCTGGAACAATGCATTTTTGCGCTCCACCGCATAGCTGCTGATCCACGCCAATGCCGTGGACTGGCGCACATTCAGACGCTCGATCCGGCGTTCGGCTGCCGCACGGTCAACAGCAGCACTGGCCACTTCGACACGCGCCTTGCGTTTGGCTTCGTTGGGCATTTCCTGACGGATTCCGACCATTTGCATGGTCATGAAATCAGCGTCGAGACTGCCGCGATTCGGGCCGCTGACGGGGTAGTTCTGCACCCCTAACAGCAGTTTCGGATCAGGTAATTCCCCGGCGGGAATGGCCGCGCTGCTGGCAGCGTGGATTTTTGCGTCTTGCGCGATCAGCGAAGGCGCCGTGTTTTCTGCCAGCCGCAAGGCTTCGTCGAGTGTCAACGCACTGGCGAAACCCGGCCACGCCAACACGCTTGCCACAAGGCCTGCCACAAGCGGCCGCCCGGTGCAAAAGCACTTGGAGTTCATGTTTACGATTCCTGTAATGAGCCACTGCCCGCGTGAACGACACGCGCACAGCCAAGCCATCCCGATGGACCGGGATGAGGTTCAAATTGCGACAGGAATCAAACGCGTGGCGGTCGCCAGACCCCGGACGGGGTCGAGACAGGGAAAGAGTCGCCCGAAGGCATCAGTACGACGGGGCTGAACAACGTCACGGCGGGCTTGATGATCGAGACCTCAAGCATGCCCCCAGTCTTGCACTCCTGCCCGGGCTTGCAGGGTTTACCGTGCTCGACCGGGCTTTTCATATCATTGCAGCAGTCCATGCCCATGCCATCCATCATCGCCATGCCCATGGCTTGCATCGGGCACGGTTCGCTCGGCACCTGAGTACCCGCCATCCCACTGAGGGGAAGCGCCAGGCTGATGACGAATATGAGCAATAACCGCAATTGGCGTTTCATGGTGTTGGAGTGTAGTCCGCGGATCGTCGGCTGCCTATGAGGTGCGCGAGATATCAACGGGTCAGGATTAAGGCAACGTTACTGGGTAGCCCGTTGCTCGATGATGACAAACTGGCCTCGATTGACGTTCACGCTTACCATACTCACCGCTCGTATGACCGCTTCTTGCTGGATCAATCATGACCAGTCTCCAGTTCGTCTGCAGCCGCACCCGGTGGCGCCGCCGACCTGGCTTTAATCCCCCACGTCCCGGCCCCTTCTCAAGAACGCTCACGCCGAGTAGAAAACATGAACCGTCAAAAGAAACTGCAGCAGTTGTTCAAGGAAAAGGCCAAGAAGGCCAGCGCCAAACTGGCGCCGAAAAAGCCCAAGTACATCAGCAAGGCTGATCGTTTGAAAATCGCTGCCGAAGCGGCGTTGGAGCCGGTCGAAACCACAGAGGGCTGATCCGCTCCACGCGCCTTATAAATACGGCGAAATATTTGCCAGCGCCCGCGTGATGTAGAGGTCTTTCTCGCCAACCGGGACCACGTAGTGCAGCGCATTGCGGGCGGCCTCCTCACCGGCAAGACGGGTGATAAACCAGGTCGCCAGATACTGTGAGGCCAGGCACCCGCCGGCAGTGGCGACATTGCCCTTGGCCACGAACGGTTGATTGAGCACCGCCACGCCAGCCTCCTCCACCCACGGTTTGGTGATCAGATCCGTACACGCCGCAACCTCATTCAACAAGCCGAGCTTGGCCAGAATCAGCGTGCCCGAGCACTGCGCACCCAGCAGCTGCCGCGCCGGATCGAGCCGCAGACGCGACATCAGTTGGGCATTCGCCACGATGTCCCGGGTCAGGCTCCCGCTGCCGACCAATACCGCGTCCGCGTCGCTGGCCTCCTCCAGCGAGACCTGTGCCTCGACCACCAGGCCGTTCATTGATCGCACCTTTTGCGTGGGGCCGGCGATCGACACACGCCAATCAGGCTGCTTGACCCGGTTGAGAATGCTGTAGGCGATGAACGAATCCAGTTCGTTGAAACCTTCAAAAGTCAGGATCGCGACGTGCATGATGAGCCTCGGGTCAGATTGCCGGTGACGCATCGTAAAATCGGCCGATCAATACAATCAAAAAATTGTCATGACTACATTCTCGGCAGACATCGACAGGCACGGTAGCTTTCAGCCAAAAGCTATAGGACAGTGGCGTGCATCGACTGGTGAATGAAAAGGCCAATACCCCATGAAGCCCCTAGATCTGACGCGTTTCGACCTCAATCTTCTGGTGGTGCTTGAGGCACTTTGGGCTGAAAGACACGTCGGTCGCGCCGCGCAAAAACTGCATTTGTCGCAATCGGCCACCAGCCACGCCCTGTCACGGTTACGCACGGCTTTTGACGATCAACTGTTCATTCGCAACCCGCGCGGGATGGCGCCGACGCCGCTGGCGGTCGAGTTGATGCCCAGAGTCGCGGCAGTGCTCGAATCGGTGCGACTGGTTGCCAGCCCTCGTGGGCCTTTTGATCCGGCACGTTTGCAGGCGACGCTCTCGGTGGCGGCTACCGACCACGCGGTGCTGACCGTCATAGCCCCGGCGCTGGCGCACATTCAGGCAGCAGCACCGGGTGTGGTGCTCAAGCTCGGGTCGGCGGATGGCGAATCGGCGATGCGTCAGCTGGACGCCGGTGAGATCGACCTTGTGCTGGGTTCGGGCTCGTTTGCTCAGGTCCCGCAGCGCTTCGATTGCCAATTGGCACACAAGGAGCGCTTCGTCGGCATTGCACGCAAGGGCCACCCGGCGCTGGTCAAGCGTGGCAAGAAACTGCACATGGAACTGGATGACTTTACCCGTCTGCCGCACATTCTGGTTTCGCCTCGCGGCGATAGTCGGGGCGCTGTCGATGATGCGCTGGAGCTGCTCGGCCACAGCCGCCAGGTCAGCGTCACCTGCCCCAGCTTTCTGGCGGTGCCGTTCCTGGTCGGCGCTTCACAATCGATCGCCGTGTTGGCCGAACGGGTCGCCTTGCAGATGCAGGACACCGCGCAACTGAGCCTCTTCGAATTGCCGCTGGCGCTGCCCACCTGGGAGGTATTCGTTATCCGCGCACGGGGGCGCGCCAACGAGCCCGCCGTCGAATGGCTCACCCAAATGTTGATCGCCGACTGACGATCAATCTCGTGCATCGAGATGCTGCGCCAATGCCATTGGATCGCAAGCCTCGGTCCTCCTAGAGTGCGGGTGTCGTTCATCCCGCCCGCCCGGAGTACCGCATGCAAAC
Organism: Pseudomonas sp. AD21; assembly: GCF_002878485.1. Taxonomy (NCBI): domain Bacteria; kingdom Pseudomonadati; phylum Pseudomonadota; class Gammaproteobacteria; order Pseudomonadales; family Pseudomonadaceae; genus Pseudomonas; species Pseudomonas sp. AD21. The sequence goes on along the minus strand of NZ_NQYG01000041.1, from coordinate 23,075 downwards.
CCAACCCACGCTGGTCATGATCCCTTGCTTCGCAGGGGCACCATGGCACCTCGAACAAATGACCCACTTGCAGGGCCGCTTCATGCGCACCCTTCGCTTGCCCGACGACGTGCGCGACCTGGAAACAATGGCCAACTTCATCGTTGATCAGGTGAAGGATCTGCAGAGCTATGTGCTGGTCGGCGATTCCTACGGTGCGGTTGCCTCGATCGCGGTTGCAACACGCCAACCCAAAGGCCTCAAGGGACTGGTGCTGTCCGGCGGGTTTGCCAAAAGCCCGATCACCTCGCCCCTGCTCAAGACCCTCGCCGCGCTGGCACCGTTCTTCCCCGGGCCGTTTTACCGCCAGACAACCCTGCGCTTCCACGCCGCGCAACTCGCTTCATCGTTCGACCAGGAAGGAGAAATCCCCTGGTCAACCGCCAAGAGCCGCGCCTTCTTCATCAAGGAAACGCCGCACAAAGCCTACGTCAATCGCGTGCGCTCGATCGAGACAGTCGACTACACGCCCCTGCTGAAGAAGATCGACGTGCCGACGCTGATCCTGACCCCGGAAGAAGACAAGCTGATCGGCAAAGCGGCTGCGGGGATCCTGCTGAAGGGCATCAAGGGTTCGCAGGAAGTCATCCTGCCGCGCACCGGCCACATGTTCAGGTTCTCGCATCCGGGGGCGTATTCGCTGGAGGTCAGGAAGTTTCTGGAACGGGTGGCGCTTTGAACGAGTATCTGCGGGTGTTTACCTGTCTGTGCTCGTCTGCCGAGGAATCGTCAAACTTGAACGCTTGGGCCGCTCTCGCGATGTAAAAAACCGGACTTTTAACAGCTTGTCAATAGTACGGTTGAGCGACTGTGCGGGAGGTAGCGCGGTAGTAGGCTTTCATGGCGTCACACGACGCGAGTGCCCGATCTGTTCAGATTATTGATAAAGGCAGGTCAGGCCTTTGTTTAAGCCGCATGTCAGATAACTGAAAGGATTCGAACATGAAAAAGTCCATTACTGCTCTGGCCGTATCCGCGACGCTCGCTTTCACCGCAACTGTCGCGAACGCCTCCGTGCATCCGACCACCCTCAAGGCTCCCCACCCCGTCAATCAGGTGACCGCCTCTATTGACACTACATTCGGAACCCATAAAACAGCGCGCACAATCCAGATGGCCAGCCTGGCCAGAAGTTGCTCCGATGATCGATATTCCTGGTGGGAATACAGCGGTTGGGAAATCGTCGCTTGTCTCGGAAGCGGCCAGTGGTAACTATTCAGGCGAGCCTGGTGCGTGACGTGTGTGGGCACGCACCAGAGCCTGTTGCTCGATGCATAAACGCTGTGACGCTTTGCGGGCGTACATGAAGTCAAAGCACGAAGCCCGGGTATCCGGCAGCGAGTAAACCAGAACCCGGGCCTTCGATGAGCCGGGAAACTACGAGGCGACGTCAAGGTGCGCCCGTGTCATCCCTTGGTCAGATCAACCAACGGCGTCTGCCGCACCTCAGTCTCGCGCCCAGCCTGAATCTCGCTCACCTGCTTCAAGGCCTTATCCACAGCGGCCTTATCCGCCAACAAGCTGTAGCTGATGCGGAACTGCTTGTGTTCCTTCGGCCCGATTGTGGGCACCAGGTTCAATGGCCGCTGATAACGGCGGTTGTAGGAAAAACTTGTCCCCGGCTCCAGCCCCGTGACATAACCCTGGCCTTGGGTATCGGTGTTTTTCCACAGGGAAAACACCGGCAATGTCTGAGTATTGAAGCCGACCGAAACGCCCAGGCTGCCGGCCTTGTCATGCAACACGGTCAACGTATCGCCCTTGGCATCGGCATACGGCACCACGTTGTAAACCGTTTCGTCATAGTCCTTGGTCGGTGCGCGATAGGTTTGCCATTCGGGCAGATCGCCCTTGGCCTTGTCGTTGAACGGCGACACCTGTTTCACCGGCGCGGCGAAACGAGCGCCCTGCTCCAGGAACGGGGTGCTGAAGTTACTGTGATACAGCGCCTGGTATTCCTTCGGATAGTCGCCGTTGTTGGTCAGGGTGTCGTTCAGGGCGAACACGACGCTGCCGGGTTCGGTGACCAGTTCAGTCGCGACGGAGAAGTCGACCTTCTTGAACGCCTGCTCTTTCAGTTCGCCGCGCAGGGTGATGGCGTACGGTGGTATTTCATCGATGTGCAGGGTGACTTTGTTCGCAGGAATGTTGGCGGCCCGACCGTGCAGAGTCAGCAGTTCGCCGTTATCGACGCCGGGGTGCCCGACCCATTCATATCCGCAGCGGGTGACCAGCTCATTGAAACCTTCCAGCCAGCCCAGACCACCGCGGCCATTGAGTTCGATAAAGGACGGATTGACCACTTCCTTGACCGGCGAATCCCAGCCCATGCGCACATTGCCGACCGAGGCCTGCAAGACGTTCATTCCCCGTGTCGGCACTACCGAGAGTTTCATCGTGCCGTTATCGATGTCGACGATGCTGACGCCCTCCTGCCGACCGCCATGCAAGGTGCGCAGGGTAACGCTGAAGGGTTTCTCGGTTTTTACGCCGAGTTGCTGGCTGGTGATCTGCCAGTTCTGGGCGGCTTTGTCGGTATCGAGCAGAACGTAGTCCCAGGCCATGGCGTGGGAGGCAGCGGACAGTGCGCTGAGGGCAACAACGAGTTTGAGCGGGGTCATGGCAGCAGCCTTTCTTGGAGTTGTGCGCTTTTTATAAACGTGATGAAACGTTTCAGCAAGCTTAAAAAGTGACACAACACCAGTCAATACCAAGAAAGATCTGGGACAAACCGGAAAAACGAGTCGATGCCATTGCGGGCTGGCTCGAGCTCCCACATTAGATCGAAGGTGAACACCGGTTTTGTGCACATTCGAGATCAACTGCAGGAGCGAACCTGCTCGCGATGGCAATCTCGGTAACGACTCAGGGAAACCAATCAACCCCATGCCGCAAATCCACCGCGAGTTTCTCCAGCGCTTTGGCTGTCACCGTCATTGGCGGATCCGGAGGCACGCTCAAGGCGCTGCATCACGACGGCCCGTGACGACACATGTTCTCCATGGGCGGTATCTCGCACTCGCAGCTGGGTTAAGGCACAGGCACGCAGTTTGCTGTCGATAGCCAAGTTGAAGAGTGCCAAATCCTGTGTTTTCTCCGCTAGCTGGAGTCTGACCCGAATGGCCCAGATATCTCTGACTTGAAGCGGTGCTTTCTGCCCGACAATTTTTCCCTTGTTCCAAGGCTGATGGCTGTGTGCGGCATTAGTGTTCATGGCTGATCCTCCACGTTGAGGGAGGATCAGTCACGGTGAGTGAGGGGCGCAATCCGACCCAAAGCAGTCCTTGATGTATGTTCGTTGTCGCCATATGTTACTGGCATTCAAGGAGGATTCTGACTGATGGCACGCGTGGGATTGATACTGACACCCGGTTTTGCGGACTGGGAATATGCTTTCATTGCTGGAACTGCGTCCCCGTATTACGGGATCGACGTCAGGTTTTTCGCTTCTGCTACGGGGCAGTTCCGCTCGCAGGGTGGATTGGATGTAACTGTCGATAGCAGTTTGCAACAATGTCTGGACTGGAAACCGGACGTTGTCGTCGTCATTGGAGGAATGGTCTGGGAACGTGCAGAAGCACCGGATATTCGAGACTTTCTTCATGCTAGTCGTTCAAGTGGAGCAACAATTGCCGGTATATGTGGGGGAACGCTGGCACTTGCGAGGGCCGGGCTTCTCGACACGGTTCCTCATACCTCGAACAGCTCTGACTTCTTACAACAAAATGCCGTAGGTTATGAAGGGCGCACGCTTTATCGAAGCAGTCCAGTAGCGGTGGTTGCAGACCGCATCATAACCGCTCCAGGCACTGCACCCGTTAATTTCACCTGCGCAGTGTTCGAAGGAGCCGGGCTATCTTCAGAGATCATTTCTCAGTTCAGGTCAATGTTGGCAGCGGAACATCGGTGACCGCCACGTCCGACAAAACAGCCGATCAGGTGATGTATTCGAGTCGCTACTTTTGACCGAAAGCAGGCGGGTACTACCTTGTTTCAGCTGCGTCAGGAGGCCAGTCCTCATAGAAAGAGCCGCCTACAGGGATCGGGTGGCCATCCATATGGTACGCAGCCCATGCCAATAGGTGTGCCATGCGTTCTGCAGCAACTGGCGACAGTCCGCAAGACTCTCTGACTTCGTCTAGCCGCACTCGGCAAACATCGAGGAGGCGTCGAACGCCTGAAAATCCACCGAGATAGAGATAGAACTCGTCGAGAACGATACCCACGCCTGAAACACCATAGGTGCCGGCGACACCTGGCGCCTCCTCATATATGGCCTTCACATTATGACCTTCCAAGGTCGCGACAGCGGTTAGTACCTCGCAAAAAGTATCTTTCATGCTGTTGCTGACCCAGAGGTCATAGCTGTTGCCGATGATGATGGGCGCGCCCATGAGTCTTACCCTGATTTCGATAATGGAATGCTATGAAGAAGAGACGGATTCAGCCATGTAGCCAGTTTTGAATAGGCCGTCTCGGCTCCGATTATTACCGTTTTTGGCTGGAAAAGGCCATGCGTGGGCGGCCACTCTTGGCCGGAAGGAGTCAGCCACGCACGGCCGCTTCTGGTCGGAACCGGACGGTGAAGTCCCAAGATTTTTTTAACAAACGGAGTCTCCCTACATGGAAGTCATCAATAATTTGCAGCCCGAAGCGTGTGCAGGCATGGAGGAAATCCGGCGCGAGATCGATGCCCTTGATCAGGCTGTCATCCAGCTGTTGGGCAAGCGCTTTCACTACGTACTCGCGGCCTCGAAGTTCAAGACCTCGGCGACTTCAGTGCGTGCGCCAGAGCGGTTCAAGGCCATGCTGGTAACTCGACGCGAATGGGCAGAGGCGGAGGGCCTGAATCCGGATGCAATCGAGAAAATGTACAGCGACCTGGTGAATCACTTCATTGCAGAAGAGATGAAGCACTGGGCTGCTCATCAAGCTGACACTTGATACCAGTGGCCGGGCTGTCTGCCGTGAGAAATCGATTTCGGCAGTGATGACAGGCAGCAATCGGCCAAAAGCAGACCATCGACACGCAGCTAATACATCAGTAATGTGCAAAGTAATATTTCGCTTCCCCCCTTCTGGATGTCGCGTTTACAGACTCGATTTTTTGATTGCTCAAGGGATTATGCATGAACATGGAATGTATGCAAAAAGCGGTTCGCCCCTAAAAGTTGAATTTAAGGAGCAATAAAGTGGAAATCAGGATTGATATATTGGGTTCTCCAACAGAAAAGGATAAAGGAGTTCTGAATAATAGGTTTTCAGAATATCTTCGAATTCAATATCCAAATCTACCACCAGAATCGGAAGATAAGATATTTATGGTGGTTGCACACGATGAAGTAGGTGACTACATCGGTGCAATAAGCTGTAATTGTTACTGGGATGGCTTAGAAATTGACACTTTTTGGATTAAGGAATCTCATCGCGGTAAAAAAGTAGGTTCAATGCTTCTGAAGAAAGCAGAAGCCATTGGTGTCGACAATGGGGCAGTAGTTGCATTCTTAAAAACCGTTGATGCGAAACAGTTCTATGAGCGGCATGGGTATGAGATTTATGGTGTTCTTGAGGATCGCCCAATCGGGACTAACCTGTACCATTTAAAGAAACGGCTAGTAAAACATGCATAGCAACTGGTTCAAACCGTTCGCTTCGCTCATTGGGACTGGCTAGCCCGCCCCTTAGCCAAATTCTGGTCATCGTCTGCATTGGGTCGAAAACGGACATTTACGAATGACTGCTTATGGCCAATTGCGGTCATTCAGGAAGGCAGCAATTGACCCTTAGCCGCCGCTCATGAAGTCGTGTCCCAATAGAAATGGATGTACTCGTCTTCATACTCCGCGAACAGCGAAACGATGAACTCTGTCTTCATTGAGTACATCAATAACGCTCCGACGAAACCGGTCGACTCATGCAGCGGTTGTTTGAGCGGAGCGATCAATTCAAAAGCCTGATCCGCAACCATCTGATTGAAAACAGCTTCCGAGATCTCCTCAAACTGAGCGTCAGAAACGTAGCCTGGGAAATAACCTTCTCCTCCAGGCCGCCAATCCATCCATTCCGCGTGAAGCCAGAAGTTTAATCCGTTTTCGCCTTGCCGTTTGGGGGCGCGGGTTATCCTGATGATCTGCTGAGAGGCAGGGCATCGAAAGGCGATTCCTGGATAAGTGACGTAATAGAGACCGGGACAATCATTGTGTGCTCTCCAAAAAGTCAGTTGCTCACTGGAGAGTTGATCAAAGTCGCTTCTGTCGAACATGAAGAACCTAAGTTTACGTCGCGCTAATGGGCAAGAGCGCCCGATAGTAGCAAATTGCTTTCAATGATGTTTTTTTCGGGAGCCGTCCGCTTCTGGCCGATCGCTGCCGGTGGCGACTGGCAGCGATCGGTCAAAAACGGACGCTCATAAAGAAGTGCTATCGACAACCTCCTAACAGGAGCGTCTATGCCAGTCCATTCATTCAGCCCCCGAGCTGGTGACAGAAGCCATTGCTCGCTGCTCTGAAATCGGCAAAAGCACTGGGTTTTCATCCTCGACATGCACATAGACAAACCAGCGATCCGGTGGACTGTAAAGGATCCTGTGGACATCAAACGATCGTTTCCCGCCTCTGCGACGGGCCCCTAGCACTGTATGTTCCTGTTTGATTTGCACATTTTGAATGCAGTGTTGCGCCATGGTTTGACGAAACTCTTCGTCAATTCGTTTTTTGTTGCCGCGCTGGTACGTCAAGTGTGCTCGGCACATCACCAAGCCGAAAAATACAATGAACACCATTAATGTGAGTTCGAGCCCGAATCTGCTCCACAAAGAATTGACCATGCTGAGTAGCCCTGATGATTGCCCTTGGTGTATTGGCCACGCTCTATTTGTCAAAATTTTCATACTGCTAATAAGTGACTACCGGCAGCTTCGTTCAACCTCAGCCACGGATGATGCTTGTTGCCCTCCTTCCTGAGCAGTGATGTCGGAACGTGAGATTGCGCGCTACAGGCGAGATCCGACGGCCGGTCAGGTAACTATAGATCACGGCACGAAACCCAAAACGACCAAGAATAGCGAGTTGCTACTGCATCCCTTGCAATAAAGCCCTGTCTACACAGGTTTCTGGGAGGCAACTTCTGGCCCAGAGTGTGTAAAAACTCCAAAGCCAGCTCGGATGATTAAAAATCGCCCCCAAACGCGCATTGCCGCATCTGTCCGGCGTCAGTAGGATTCGGTCATCGCTGACATAAATGGATGTGTATATGGAAAGCATGCCGAGACTGGAAATTGAGCGCGTTGCGTATCAAGAGTTTTTAACTCTTTGGGAACGCGGAACATTCGATAATCAGCGCTTAGGCCAAGCGTTCTATAACCATTTTCGGCTTCATCGTCTGAGCGACCAAACGCGCCTGTTCGGTCTCTATGAAACTGACGGAGACAAGGCCATGACCGCGATCTCCCGCCTGTTCCAAATCAGATAACTCCGACCCCGCGTTTCGCGAGAGCAGGGTCAGCCTTGGGTCAATATTCGCCTCTCATAAGAGACTGCGTTGGCTCAGAGTGTGTAAACGCTTTTGCGAACCCTTGCTATGATTTCTGAGGATTTCATCGCAGGGATCGCCCATGAAGCGCTTTATCCAAGGTGAACATCGAGGCCAAGGCACCTTACTTCCGGCTAGCCTCGACGACTACGTCAGCGATACCAATCCGGTGCGCGTAGTCGACGTCTTCGTCGACGAACTAGACTTGGTCAATCTGGGTTTTGAAGGTGCGATCCCAGCCGATACTGGCCGGCCTGCTTACCACCCTGCAATCCTGCTGAAGATCTACATCTACGGCTATCTCAACCGCATCCAGTCGAGCCGACGTTTGGAGCGAGAAGCCCAACGCAACGTCGAACTGATGTGGTTGACCGGGCGCTTGATGCCGGACTTCAAGACCATCGCCAACTTCCGAAAAGACAACAGCAAAGCCATCCGAGGCGTCTGCCGCCAGTTCGTCGTGTTGTGTCAGCAGTTGGGACTGTTCGGAGAACATCTGGTCGCCATCGATGGCAGCAAATTTAAAGCCGTCAACAACCGCGACCGCAATTTCACCAGCGCCAAACTGAAGCGGCGAATGGAAGAAATTGAATCGAGCATCAACCGTTACCTGACGGCACTCGATGCTGCTGATCGGCAAGAACCAACAGCTACCGAGCCCAGCGCCGTGCGACTGGAAGAGAAAATCGCCAAGCTCAAAATTCAAATGAAAGAGCTTCAGGCGATCGAAATTCAGCTCAATGAATCACCGGATAAACAGGTCTCACTGACCGATCCAGACAGCCGATCCATGATGACGCGCGGCACGGGAATTGTTGGCTATAACGTGCAGACAGCGGTCGATACGCAGCACCATTTGATCGTTGCGCATGAGGTGACCAACGTTGGTTCCGACCGCGATCAACTCAGCTCGATGGCTAAGCAAGCCCGCGAGGCGATGGCGTCAGATGTGTTGTCGGTAGTGGCTGACCGAGGTTACTTCAAAAGCGAGCAAATCCTGGCTTGTCACGATGCAGGCATCACCGCCTATGTACCCAAGCCGATGACCTCTGGAGCCAAGGCTGACGGGCGTTTCAATAACGATGCCTTCATCTATGACGCGGCAAAGAACGAATACATTTGCCCGGCTGGAGAGGCGCTGATCTGGCACTATTCCTACGTTGAAAAAGGCCTGAAGCTGCATCGTTACTGGAGTTCGAAATGCCAGGGCTGCGCGTTGAAATTGCAGTGCACACCGAGCACGGAACGACGAGTTCGACGCTGGGAGCATGAAGCCATATTGGAGGAGATGCAGCTTCGGCTGAGCAAAGCACCGGAGATGATGCGAGTCCGAAAACGGACTGTTGAGCATCCCTTCGGGACGCTCAAACAATGGATGGGTGCGACGCACTTCCTGACCCGAAAGCTGGCCGGGGTGAGCGCGGAGATGAGTTTGAATGTGCTCGCCTACAACTTGAAACGGGTCATGAAAATCATTGGTGCTAACGGTTTAATGAAGGCGCTGTCGGCATAAAAAAGGCTGGTTTTGGCCCATCCCAGAGGCTGTAAAAACAGCGTTACGTGTTCCAGGTCGCGACCGATGCGACTCGAAGCATTGACCGTGCGATCGCTCAGCCAACGAACGTCAATGGCTCAAGACGATCAGGTTATGAGCGTTTTTACACACTCTGGGCCGTTTGCTGCCATCCAATAGAGCCCTGCAACCGACCCTTTGTCGCCTCTGCGCCCACCCCGCCTTTTTCGGTCTGTACTTCTGGTTAAACCCTGTCGCTAAAACGAGGTGCATGCGATGAACAACGACCAGATGGCACCCGAGACAAAAGGCGTTTCGGTGCAGTTGCTGGCAACAGTTGAGCTTGGCCCGGAAATCGAAGGCATGGCCGGGCGCCAACTCAGGATGCGTAAGGTGACCATCGAGCCTGGCGGCGTCTTTGGCCCGATTCATAACCATGTAGACAGGCCCGGCACCGTCTACATTCTGCAAGGCACCATCACAGATCATCGCGATGGCGTCGCCAGGGATTACGGGCCGGGAGTGGGCTGGCCCGAGGACAGGAACACCACCCACTGGCTGGAGAACAGAGGAACGATTGCGGCAGTGGAGATCTCGGTCGATATTGTCCGGCAGGAGTGAGCGCTGGCCGTATTCGGACGCAGCGATCCCTCACAACCGGCCTTTCAACCACAGCGAAACTCGCAGGCCACGCTGTCCCACCTCATCCACAAACCCCAGGCCCACCCGCGCCCCGGTTCGCTCGGCGATTGCCGTGACGATCGACAGCCCCAAGCCAGACCCCGCCTCCCCCGTGCCCAGGCTGCGGTAAAACGGGTCGAACACCAGCGATTGCTCTTCAACGCTGATACCCGGCCCGGAGTCCCTGATCTCGATGAGCACGCCCTGCTCCGCTGGCTCGACACTCAAGTCGACCCGGCCGCCCTCCGGGGTGTAGCGGATGGCGTTGTCCACCAGGTTCTTGATCAGGATGAACAGGTCCAGTTCGTTGATCACGACCTGCACGTCCTCGACGCTTTCCACGCCGATATCGATGCCCTTGTTCTCGGCCAGTGGCAGCAGGTCTTCCAGCACCCGGCGAAACACGGCATGCACCGAAACCGCCGTCTCGGCTCGTTGCGTAACTGATTGCGCGGCGGCCAGGGCCAGCAGTTGCTCGATGAGTTTGCGGCTGCGCTCGATGCCTTGGGCCAAAGGCATAAAGTTTTGCCGGGTTGCCTCGGACATGGGCGTGGACGCCAATCGCTCTGCCTGCAGCGACAGTGCGGTCATTGGCGAACGCAGTTCATGGGCGGCATCGGCGATAAACCGCCGTTGCGTTTCCATGGCCTGCGCAACGCGTTTGAGCAACCGATTGATCGCCACGACAAAAGGCCGGATTTCGCTCGGCAAGTGCTGTTCATCGACAGGGTGCAGCGCCTGCTGGTCGCGCTGATCAATCTCTGCCGAGAGCGTCGCGATGGGCCGGAACAGTTTGCGCACCAAGTCCCCGACCACCAACAGCAGCACCGGGAACAGAATGAGAAACGGCAGCAGGCTGCGCCACGCGCTTTCCCGCGCCTCCTTGTCGCGCACGTCGGCCTCTTGCGCGACCACAATGCGTTCGCCTGTCGAGGTGGTCCTGACCAGAACGCGAAAGTTTTCACCGGCGATGTTCAGCGTCGACAAGCCATCGGCCAATGTCACCGGAAACGGCAACGGAATGCTGGCGTCGTCGTTGCCGGTCGCTTTGGTGCTATCGGCCAGGTACTGCACGATGATCCGCGACTCTTCGTCATCGCCGACGATCCGTTCGGCACCGGGATAGCGCAGGGTCATGTGCTGGCGATCGAACAACACCGCCACCTGGTGCAAGCTTTCGTCCTGCATCTCGTGCGCTTCTTTGAGGGCGGAGATGAACGCGAACGCCCCGGCCAGCACGGCGACGATGAGAATCGCCAATGACAGCGTGACGGAAAGCCGCAACTGCACCGAGTCGCTCAGACGCCTTTTGAAACCATCCATCCCATCCCCCTGACGTTCTTGATGACATGGTTCCCCAGTTTTCGCCGCAACGCGTGGATCAAAAACTCCACCGCGTTGCTTTCCACTTCGTTGCCCCAGCCGTAAATCCGGTCCTCCAGTTCACTGCGCGAAAGAATGGCCCCGGGGCGAATCAACAGCGCCTGCAACAGTGCGAACTCGCGACTGGAAAGTTGCACCTCGGCGAAGTCAGCGGTGGAGGCCTGTTTGGAAACCAGATTCAATGAAACCTCGCCGTTATCCAGCAGCGATTGCGCGCTGCCACCGCGACGGCGCAGTACCGCGCGCATGCGCGCCAGCAATTCGGCCATGGCGAAGGGTTTGAGCAGGAAGTCATCAGCGCCGCCATCGAGCCCGCGCAGGCGGTCATCCAGGCCATCGCGGGCGGTGATGATCAGCAGCGGCACCGGGTTGTTGCGTGCACGAATGGCATCCAGCACATCGAGCCCGTCCTTGCCCGGCAGGCCGAGGTCGAGCAGCACCAGGTCGTACGTCTGCGTGTCCAGCGCCGCCAACGCGGTGAGGCCGTTTTTTACCCAGTCGGTGGCGTAGCTCGCGTCCTTGAGCGCACCTTCGATGGCATCCCCAATCATCGGGTCATCTTCGACCAGCAGAATCCGCATGCACCGCTCCGACAGAAAAAGGCGCGACGGTGATTCCCGTCGCGCCTGTATTGAAGCACTTGAACCGGCGTTTGTCCGCCGCCGGTTCCGTGCCGACTTACTGCTGGCCTTTCATCGCATCGAAAGCCTTGAGCAAGTCGTCCATGGCCGACTTGCAGTCAGCCTGCTTTGGCGTACTGGCGCGCAGGGCATCAAGCGCACGGTCAATGGCTTTGTCCAGTACATGCCAGTCAGCGGCGGCCCGAGGCTTGATGCCGGCTTCGGCGGAGTCCCAGGTTGTTTCCAGATCCTTGATACGGGTCTTGGCACCGGGCAGGTCGTTTTTATCGACCAGAGCACTGACGTCGGCGGCGATGCTGCGGAACTCGCTCAGGTCGCCCAGTTTCGAGCCGGACTGCGCCGGGGCGCTCATCGAGCTGGTCGACGCGCCAGCAGCGGGTTTGTCGGCGGGTTTCGAGCAACCGGCGAGACTGCCGAGCAGTACCAGAGACGAGATGATCGCAACGTGACGAATAGTCGTTTGAAAGGCGCGCATGTGGTTTCCTTGATAGATGTCTGAACGTTATTGAATGGCGGTTTTACGGTTGCCGAGGCTGATTTGCGCGACGGCCACCAACAGCACGATGACGGTCAGGAAGATCGCGCTGGTCCAGGCGGCGCCCATACCGAGGCCACCATAGGTCTTGGCCTGAGTCAGCAGGTCGCCGAGGGAGGCGCCGAACGGACGGGTGAGGATGTAGGCGATCCAGAACGTCAGCACCACGTTGGCCCCCAGGCGCCACGCCAGCAGCGTCGCCGCAATCAGCGCGCCGAAAATCACCGCACCCACGGTGAAGCCCAGGCCCAGCGCTTCGGTCGCCAGATCGCCGGCAGCGGTGCCCAGGGCAAAGGTGCAGAGCACGGTGGACCAGTAGAAAAGTTCGCGACGCGGCGTGTTGATTTCGCGAATCGACAGGTTGCGCTCCAGGCTGAACCAGAGCAGGAAATTCAACGCCAGCAGCACCGAGAACACCGCCGTGCTGACGTACAGGCTGATGTCGAGCATGTCGGTCATGATGTCGGTGATCTGCGTGCCGACGATGCTCACCAGCACCACGGTCAACCAGTAGATCCACGGCGAGTAGGCGGTTTTGCGCATTTGCAGGAACAGCGCGCCGCCCAGCAGCAACGCCATGCCGATGCTGGTCCAGCCAGCGCCGAAACCCGCATCCACGGCCAGGAAGTCGGCGCCGGTTTCACCCACCGTCGTCGATAGAATCTTGATCACCCAGAAGGCCAGTGTCACTTCGGGGACTTTGTTCAGCCATCCGGTTTTAGCGGAATTCATGTGCGGGTAACCTCTCCTGAGCAGCGTCGAACTTGCGCTGAACGAACGATACGGCCCGATACTTAGCTGAGACTGAGGGTGTTCAAATCGTTAGTCCGATCCCCGGTTGAGACCCGGAAGTCCTTTCCAGCAATCCTGTATTCCATCCTGGCCGGGCGCACACAAGCCGTAGCTGAAGCACCGCCCCGCCCTACTCACCGGAAATTTTTCTCGGCAGCCGGTTCGATCACCTAACCTCATAGATTGTGTGATCAACGAGAACCGGCCCTACCCATGCGCAATGCCTTGAAGTCATTGTTTTTTGTGACGCTGATCCTGCTCGCCCCGGGCGGTTCGACGCTGTGGGCGGCGGACTTACTGACGCCATCGATGACCACCACGATACCGTTGGTGGAAGTCTCGCAAAGTGATCTGCAAGCCCTGCAATTGCGCCTCGACGGGTTGAAGCAGCAGATTTCCGCGGCCAACAATTACAATCAGCTCGAAGGCCCGCAGGACCGGGTACAGGCATTCATCCTGGATGTCGATCGCTTGTCCGCGTCGTTGTTGCCGCAGCAGGCGCAACTGGCCGTTCAATTGGGAGTGCTCGGCGCGGCACCGGATACGCAGATCGCCGCCGAACAAGTCGACATCGCCGCGCAACGGGCGACGCTCAGTGAGCAAAAGACCAGGGTCGATACCACGCTCAAGAGCCTCGCTGCGCTCAAACAAAGCGCTGCCGACCTGATCACGCAAATTGCCGGCATCCGGCGCACGCTGCTCGAAAGCGAACTGACACTGCGCACCGACAGTATTCTGAGTCCGGACTTCTGGTCGCCTTTGGTTTCGCCGGCGCCCGACGACCGGCAGCGGCTGATTTTTTTCATCGATCAGGTAAACAGCACCTGGGCCACGGTCTGGGCACCCGGGCAGCGGCTTTTCACTTGCGTGCTGGTGCTGTTGGCGGCGGTGTTCTGGACCGCCGGACGTCGCCTGGCCGAACGCGGGCTGACCTGGCTGTGCATTCACCGTATGCCGGAGGGACGTCTGCGCCGCAGCGCGCTGGCGTTCGCCTCGGCACTGGCGACGTTGGGCACCACCGCCATCGCCCTGCACCTGCTGTTCTATGCCTGCACTCGTCACGCGCCATTGACCCCGGTGCTGTCGACGTTTTCCGAAGAATTCGAAAAAGCCGTGTACGCCTGCGTCCTGATCACCGCCCTGAGCCGCGCGCTACTGTCGACGCAACATCCGTCGTGGCGGCTGCCAGCGATCGCCGATGCCGTGGCACTGGCGCTGAAACCCTATCCGCGGATTCTCGCCGCCACCCTGTTGGTGCTGGTGACGCTGGTGCAGGTCAGCAACGCCACTGGCATGAGCAGCCAGATCGTGATTGCCGAGCGCGGGGTGATCGCCATTGTAGTGATCGCAATTCTGGTGCCGATGCTGATGCGCACCGGCAGGGTTCGCAAGGCGTTGATCACCGCCAATGACCCGGCGGCGGGCAGCACGTTTGCCGGGGTGATCTACAGCATCGCCACGGTGTCGATGTGCGTGTCGGCGCTGGCCCTGCTGACCGGCTATGTGTCGCTGGCCCGGTTCATCACCTATGAACTGGTGTGGGCCTATATCGTGCTGTCGGGGTTCTATTTGCTGATCGAAGTGGTCAGGGACGCCTGCGAATACCTGTTCTCTCCGCGCTACTCCGCCGGCAAAACCATCAAGCAGACACTGGGCATGGGCGATCGACGACTCGAGCAAATCTCGACAGTACTGTCTGGCGTCAGCCGCGCCGGGCTGTTGTTGCTGGCGATTATCGCGCTGTTCGTCGGCGGCATCGGTACCACGCTCGGCCAGTTGACCACCAACATCATGGGCATCCTCGGCGGCGCCGGGTTACGCAAGCTGAACATCGTGCCCGGCCATCTGATCAATGCGGTGCTGGCGCTGCTGATTGGCATCTACCTGATCCGTGCCCTGCGCCGTTGGCTCGACAACGAGTTCCTGCCCAAGACCGACATGGACCCGGGCATGTGCGCGTCACTCAGCACACTGTTTTCCAACATCGGTTATGCCGCAGTCATCCTGCTGACCCTGTCGTCACTGGGTGTGCGCTGGACCAACCTCGCGTGGATCGTCAGTGCGCTGTCGGTGGGGATCGGCTTCGGCCTGCAGGAGATCGTCAAGAACTTCGTGTCCGGGCTGATCCTGCTGACCGAGCGCCCGGTAAAGGTCGGCGACCTGATCAGCATCAGCGGCGTCGAGGGCGACATCCGCCGGATCAATGTGCGGGCCACGGAAATCCAGCTCAGCGACCGCTCCATCGTGATCGTGCCCAACTCACAGCTGATCTCGCAAAACCTGCGCAACGTCACCCTCGGCGGCAGTGCCCAGGGGGTAGCGAGCCTGGAACTGATGTTCCCGCTGGACATCGACCCCGAGCAGGTCAAGGAACTGCTGCTCAATACCTACCGGGAAAACGAGAACATCCTGGATAAGCCGGCGTCGTACGTGCGTTTCAGCAAACTCTCGCCGGAGGGCATCACCCTGACGGTGACGGGCTATGTCGGCAGCCCGCGGATAGTTGGCGGGACCAAGAGTGATCTGCTGTTCGAGATTCTCAAGCGCCTGGGGGATGCCGGTATTGCGCTGGCGAAACCTGCGTCGAGTCCCTGACAGACCATCAAAACCTGTGGGAGCAGGCTCACTCCTATAGGGTTCTGTGCTGAACACGAATTTGGCGACTGGCCAAGATCATTGTGGGAGCGGGCTTGCTCGCGAATGCGCCGGGTCAGGCAAAGGGGTGTTGACTGACACAGCCTCTTCACGAGCAGGCTCACTCCTACAGGGGGTACCTGCTAACCACAGGATCGATGGCTGGCAGAAATCCCTTGTGTGAGCGAGCCTGCTCGCGAATGGGTTCAGGCCGGCGCCCAGCGCCGGTGCAGCCACCGCGCAAACGCGTCCAGCGCAAAACCCAGCACGCCGATCAGCAGCACCATCGCCATCAGTTCCGAATACGCCAAGCGGTCCCGCGTGTCGAGAATGAAGTAACCCAACCCAGCGCTGACCCCAAGCATTTCGCACGGCACCAGCACGATCCACAGAATGCCGATCGACAGCCGCACGCCGGTCAGCACATGGCCGAGCACCCCAGGCAAAATCACCTTGCGCAGGGTTTCCCAGCGGGTGGCGCTGAGGCTGCGACTGAGCTGCAGCCAGCGCGGATCGAGTTGGCGCACGCCGGCCACGGTGTTGAGCAGAATCGGCCACACCGCAGCGAAGGTCAGCAGAAAGTAGATCGGCTGATCGCCAACCCCCATCAGCATCACCACCACCGGCATCCACGACAGCGGCGAGATCATCCGCAGAAACTGAAACGCCGGCGTGGTCGCCGCTTCCAGATGCCGGTAGCTGCCGATCATCAGCCCCAGCGGTACACCAATCAGCAACGCCAGCAGCAGCCCGAGCAGAATCCGCTTCAGGCTGACCAACACATGCGCGTACAGCTCCGGGCGCAGCAGCAACTCACCGAGACTGGCCAGCGTCGCCTCCGGGGAAAAACGCAACGCCAGGCTGTCGTTGCCGCCGAGCAGATGCACGCCCAGCCACCACAACAGCAACAGGCACAACAGCCCGGCGACGCCCAGCGCGCCGTGCAAGGTCGAGGAAGATCGCTGACGCATCAGAGGCTGAACTCCTCGCTGCGCTCGAAGCTTTCCGGCAAGCCGAATGCCTTCATCCCGCCGACTGCAGCAATGGCATTACGCACGAAGCGATCGTCCACCAGATCCCTGGCGGACTGCTGCGGATCAAGGCTGGCGAGAAAACCCTTGTCGCCTTCGATCAAAGTGTCCTTCAGGCGCTTGACCAGTTCCTCGGTGTAGCTGGGGAACGGGTACGGCTGGAAATCGATGCGCTGCTCGTCCCAATGGCTGTGCTGGATCGCCCCGCTGCTCAGGTACAACTCACGGTCGCTGGCGGCCGGCGACAGCACCCGGTCGAGCACTGGTTGCGCGTGGGGCGTGTAGCGATTGGCGCCGTCCTTGGACAGCAGTTTGGCCGCCTCGGCGCGGTTGTCGCGGGTCCAGACCTGCGCCTTGACGATGGCGTTGACCACTTTCTGCGACCACTCGGGGCGGTTGTTCAGGTCCTGCTCGTGCATGAACACCACACAGCAGGCGTGATTGCGCCAGACGTCGCCGGTAAAGCGCTGCACGCGACCGACCTTGAGTTCCTCGGCCAGCGCGTTGAACGGCTCGGCGACGATGTAGCCGGCAATCCGTTTGGTCGCCAGGGCCGGCGGCATGTCCGACGGCGGCAGCACCAGCAGGTTGACCTCGTTCGGCGCCAACGCGGCGCTGGCCGGCTTGCTCACCGGCACCAGGCCGTGATCGCGCAACAGCTGCTGCACTACCACGTTATGGATCGAATACCAGAACGGAATCGCTACCGACTGCCCGCCCAGTTGCTTGACCTCGGTGATGCCCGGCGCCACGGTCAGGCCCGAGCCGCCGACGTGGTTCCACGCCACGACCTTGGCCGGCACCTTACTGCCGTAGCGCGCCCACACGGTCATCGGCGACAGCAGGTGAATCACGTTGACCTGCCCGGAAATGAACGCCTCGATCACCTGCGCCCAACTGCGCAACAGCACCGGGCGCTCGGCCTTAATCCCTTCGGCCTCGAACAGGCCATTGTTGTGCGCGACCAGCAACGGCGTGGCGTCGGTGATCGGCAGATAACCGATGCGCACCGGCGCGTTCGGCTCGGATGCAGCGCGGGCGTTCAGGCTGTTGAGCAGCGGCAACGCGCCGCCAGCGGTCAGCAAGGCGCTGAGTTTGAGGAAGTCACGACGTGTGTGAGTGAAGTCGTCCAGGCACATGGTCAATCTCCGACGTAGCGGGCACAGGTTGAGTGAGAGGATTGCGGCTCGCCCGCCGAAGGGTTTTGAGAATGTCGATACGCAGTGCACCCAGTTCCTCGACCAGCTCGGCCCGCGGCTGAGGCAAGTCGATGCGCCATTCGCCGAGGATGTGCGCCGGGCTGTTACCCAGTAGCAGAATCCGCTCGGAGAGCAGCAGGGCTTCGTCAATATCGTGGGTAATCAAGACGGCTGCGGTGTGGTGTTCGGCAATCAGTTGCAGGAGCAACTGCTGCATGTCGGCGCGGGTGATTTCATCCAGGGCGCCGAACGGTTCATCCAGCAACAATACCTGCGGCTGACGCGCCAGACAGCGGGCCAACGCGGTGCGCTGAGCCATCCCGCCAGACAGCTGCGCCGGGTGCTGCAACCGCGCGTGTTCGAGGCCGACAGCAGTAATCGCGTGGTCGATCCGCGCCTTGCGTTGCTCGGCCGTCAGGTGCGGCTGACGGGCGAAATCAAGACCGAAGGCGACGTTCTTTTCCAGGGTCAGCCACGGCAACAGGCTCGGGTCCTGAAACGCCACTGCCACCCGTGGGTGCGCACCAGTCAGCGGTTCTCCGAGCAGGCTCACCCGGCCCTGTTGCGGCGCCTGCAAACCGGCGAGCACGCGCAGCAGACTGGACTTGCCGACGCCGCTGGGCCCGAGGATGGTCACCACTTCGCCAGGCTGCAGTTGCAGATCGAAGTGTTCCAGCACGGTGTGCCAGCCCTTCTCTCGTGGGTAGCCGAGGCTGATGCCCTGCGCCTCCAGCAACGCTGCAGTCATGCCGTCGCTTCCCGTTGCTGCCGCTGCAATTGGGCGCGCAGTTGCACCAGGCTCGGGGTGACGATCGGCACGAACGCCGACTCGCGCCAGCGCCGGGCAAAACCACTGCCGTGCGCGGTCAGATACGCCTTGCCGCCGCTGGCCTGCAATTCCAGTTGCACGGCGTTGGCGGCGGATTCGGCCAGCGCAATGCGCACCTGGAACAAGGCACCCGGCTGGGTCAGGAAACGCCCATCCTGCAAGCCTTGCTTGAGCTCGCTGACGGTCTGCGCCAGTTGCTCGCGTTGCTCATGTAGCGGCTCCAGCAGAATCGAACGACCATCCTGCAAATGCCCTTCGACCTCTGCCAGCGCACGCCGCGCCAGACCGATCGCCATGCCGCACTGCAAGCCGAGAAACGCCGGGCGTACCGCCGGCAGAAACTGGCGCGCATCCTCGTGCAGCAGCCATTCACGACCAACCGCCACTTGGGCAAAATCGATGGCCGCGGTGTTGCTCGATTGCAGCCCCATCAGTTGCAGATCGGCCGAGCGCTGCACGCCGGCGGCGCCATCAGGGATCGCCAGCACGAACGGCGCACCGCCCTCCTCGTGCTCGATCGCCGCCGCCACGACAAACCCGCCTTGGCGCAGATTGGTCACCCAGTGCAGGCGCCCGTTCAAGGTCCAGCCGTCAGTGGCACTGGCCGCGCGCACTTGCAGCGCTTCGATGCCGGACAGGAACTTCATCGCGTTGGACAAACCAGTGGCCCCGGCCAGCTCGCCGCTGAGCAGCGACGGCAGCAGTCTGTCCCGGAGCGCGGTGTTGGGGCTGTGCAGCAGGTATTCGATAAAGGCGCGTTGGCCCCAGAACACAAACGCCGCCGCCAATGAATGGCTGGCAACGGCCGCCAGCGTTTCCACGGCATCACTGACGTGACCACCGCTGCCGCCCTGCGCCGGGCTGATCCCCACGCGCAGCACCCCGGCCTGCGCCAGTTGCGTCAGCACCTGCTGCGGATCGCCGTCGCCCGCATCCAGGGCCTGGGCGTTGTGTTCCAGCCATTCAATCAATGCCGGATTGAGCATGTCGTTTCTCTCCTTGTACGCAGCCGCATCAACCATAGACGATGCGGCCTGAAGCGCTCGCCGATTACGCGCGATACGCGGCCAGCTCAGGGTTGAGCGGCGTGTCGGCAAACACGTTGGCGAAGTTGCACAGGGTCGCCAGGCTGACACCGAGGATCACCTCCAGCGCGTTACCTTCGGTGTAGCCGGCGGCCTTGAATTGATTGAAGGTCCGATCACTGACCTTGCCTCGGGTGGCAATCACTTCGCGGGCAAACGCGGCCAGGGTTTCCAGTTTTTCCACGGGTACGCTGGCTTTCTCACGCAGCGCACTGACCACTTCCGGCGGCAGTTTTGCCTTATTCAGCGCAACCGCGGTATGACCTGCGACACAGAAATCGCAACCATGGTTGGTCGCAGCAATCAGCTGCACCACTTCGCGCTCGGCGAGGCTGAGTTCGGCTTTGCCATTGAGCGCCGATACCGTAACGTAGGTTTCCAGCGCGGCCGGGGCGTTAGCCAATACGGCCAGCAGATTGGGAATGAACCCGGAGTTCTTCTGCGCATTCTCCAGGAATGGTTTGGCGGCTTCGGGAGCGCTTTGCACAGTGTGTAGAGTGACGCGCGACATGGAGTGGACTCCTGCTGTTGAGTGTCCGGCCAGTCTGTTGGTTATAAAAATTCCGATCCATATTCTAAAGTAGCGATTACTTGCTCCTGAGTGTTTCCATTAGATGATTTCGTCCAGCCCACTGGTTGATTGGTTATTAGAAAGCCTTGAACTCGATGCCAGCCTGTTCCACATCGGCCGCTATTGCGGTGCCTGGCACGCCAGCACGCACGGGCTGGCGCGCGCCAGTTTTCACCTGATCGTGCAGGGCCATTGCTGGTTGCACATCGACGGTCATCCGGCGGCATTGCGTCTGGACAGCGGCGACGCGGTATTTCTGCTGCGCGACCTCAACTACCGGCTCTCCAACACTGAAAATCCGGCCATCGCTCAAACGCTGCCGCGCATGGCCATGACTGCGCTCGACAGCCAGGCACAGGACGGTGTCGGTCTGGTCTGCGGCTTCTTCCACTTCAAGTCCGGGTTGTCATCGCTGATCATCGAAGGCTTGCCGGACTGGATCATCCTGCGTGCCGGCGACCCGGGTTCCAGTGCGGCGCGGGCCTTGTTCGAGTTGATCCTGCAAGAATGCGAACGCCTGCCGGCGCCCTCCTCGGCACTGCTCGAGCGCTTGAGTCATCTGCTGTTTCTCTACGTGCTGCGCCAGCAAATGGCCGACAACCAGCGACTCGGCGGCCTCGTGGCACTGGCGCGCAATCCGCAGTTCGCACCGCTGCTGGATCAATTGATCGAGCAGCCGCAATTGCGGTGGTCACTGGAAAGCATGGCGGCGCGCATCGGCCTGTCGCGCTCGGCGTTCTTCAAACGCTTCAACGAACTCGCCGGGCAATCACCAGGGCAAGTGCTGTTGGCGCTGCGCATCCGTCACGCCTGCCAGTTGCTGCGCGCCAATCACACGGTGGAGCAGGTGTGTGCGGCGGTGGGGTATCAGTCGATTGCCGCGTTTACCCGGGCGTTCGCCAAGTCGGTGGGGGTGCAACCGGGGGCGTATCGCAAGCAGCATGAGGGACGCTGAGCGACATGTTAATATGCCATCACTTTTTTGTCTTGATGGTATGTCCCCCGCATGGATGCTTTGATTCGGCGTTTCAGTGGTTTGTCGTTGATCACCCTTGCCTTGGCGCTTGGCGGATGCCAAAGCCCTGCAAAAAAACAGACCGCGGCCGACTTTGACGCCATGGGCCGGGAGGAGCTCAACGCGGCTCTGGCCCTTCAGCCGCAATCAAATTCCATCGTGCGTGAGGGTGATTACGTCACCTATGTGGTGATGGAACTCGACGGCCACAACACTCGCCATCTCGTGCGCTTTGATGCCGACTGTCACTTGCCGGACGCTCAAATGGCTCACCTGACCAGCGGAGGAATGCTCCAATTCGCGGTTGATCGCAAAAGTGCAACGGCAGAAGGCAGACAGATGCCTGGCGCAGAGAAACAGCTGTTTTTGCAAAGCGCCCAACTCAAGCAGGTGTGTGCCCAGACTCCGGTACCTCAATGGCGTGTCATTGCCGCGCCGCAGCAGCAGGATTGGCAGTTGCTCGACCGCGCCAGCCTGATTCAAAAGGACGGCCAGACGTTGTTCTGGTCGGCCCGGGTTCCCGCTGCCGAGGCGCTGATGCCACGGCTCAAGGGGCTGTACTCGCAAGTACGACAACGCTGGAGCGCCGATTGTGCCCAGCAACGATTGACGTCTCTCAGCACGTTTTACCTGGACAAGAACAACCGCGTGATCGGCGGCGCGATGGTCCAGCAACCGACGGCGTTGCAAACGCTGGATGCCGATGCGCGTCAACTGCTGATACTGGCCTGCGGCACGCAGCAGGCGCTGGATCAATACAAACCCTTCCCCGGCCGAGCGCAAACCGCCTTTGTGTTGCCTGATCCAGAGCTGCCTGCCTCGGTTGTGAAATCCATTGAGGCATTGAAACTGCCAGCACCGGAAAAAGACATTACGCAACTGCGCATTTCCTTCAAGGACTTCAACGAAGCACATGAGCAAGCGCTCGAAAAAAAACTGGACCTGTCGATTCTCAAGAGCGCCAGACGCCGTGAGCTAGGGCGCCTGGGGCGTGACACTCGCTATCAGCCCTACGAGCCCGGCAAACAACTGATCGAACGTTACGATGGGCAAACACGGCAAGCGGTCAAGGTCAGTTTTCGTGGATTGATCAAACTTGCCAGCGTTGACTACACCAACGACCATTACGGAATCAGAGTCAGTAATGACGGCATCTCCGATCTCCGATTCGAAGGTGACTGGATGAACATGCCGGTCGGTGCGCACTTGGCCTACACCGTGCAATGGTCCTTTGCACCATACAAAAAAGATGCGCCGCAAAGGCTGGATGCGAAATTTGCATGCCAGGTGGAATCGCTGAAACCTGCCAGCGAGTTTTATCCATCGTTGAGCGGTACTGCCAAGGTCATCACTTGCACCGACGAGAACGAAACCGCCATGTATGCCTATCTGCAAACATACGGATTATTTGTGCCGGTCGACGCCGGGAGCAAGTTTGGCTACGGTCAGTTCAAGATCGAAGCGGCGGAGTGAGGCGCCCGTAAAGCGAGAGAATCACGCAAAACCTGTGGGAGCGGGCTTGCTCGCGAAAGCGCTGGGTCAGTCACTGAAGATATCGACTGGGCTGCCCTCTTCGCGAGTCAGCCCCACCGTTTTA
>NZ_NQYG01000040.1:0-51725 GCF_002878485.1 Pseudomonas sp. AD21 | reverse complement strand
AGCTTCTACATCTGGAATGCATTCCTACTGTGGGAGCGGGCTTGCTCGCAAAGGGGCCAGCAGCTTCTACATCTGGAATGCATTCCTACTGTGGGAGCGGGCTTGCTCGCGAAGGGGCCAGCAGCTTCTACATCTGGAATGCATTCCTACTGTGGGAGCGGGCTTGCTCGCAAAGGGGCCAGCAGCTTCTACATCTGGAATGCATTCCTACTGTGGGAGCGGGCTTGCTCGCAAAGGGGCCAGCAGCTTCTACATCTGGAATGCATTCCTACTGTGGGAGCGGGCTTGCTCGCGAAGGGGCCAGCAGCTACACCACCAAAATCAAGGCTCCAGCCCGATCCCGCGCAAAATCACACTGGTCACCGTCTGTACCGCCCGCTCGAACTGCATGTCCGACAGCGGCTGGTGCTCATTCAGAATATTCACCTGATGATCGAAGTCGGCGTAATGCTGGGTCGAGGCCCAGATCATGTACAGCAGGCTCGACGGTTCCACCGGCAGAATCCGCTGGTCTTCGACCCACTGGCGGATCTTCGCTTCCTTCATTTTCGCCCAGTCATACAGGCTGACATCCAGCGCCTCGCCCAAGGTCGGCGCACCGTGGATGATCTCGTTGGCCCAGACCTTCGACCCGTAGGGCCGGCTGCGCGAGTGGTTCATCTTGGCGCGGATGTAGCTGCTGAGCACCACTCGCGGGTCGTCGAACATCTCGAAGCACAGCGCGTCCTGCTTCCACACTTCCAGCAGATCGAACAGCACCGCGCTGTACAGTTCGCTTTTGGTCGAAAAGTAGTAATGCAGATTGGAACGCGGCAATTGCACTTCAGCAGCGATGTCGGCCATGGCGGTGCCGCCGAAGCCTTTTTCGGCGAAGACTTTTTCCGCCGCCAGAAGGATTTTCTCGACGTTACTGCGACGAATCTCGATCTTGTGATTGCCCATGTGGGCTCCCTGACAACAGCGTTGCCCAAGACTAGCACCCGCTCTGGTGCCGGAGCGACCGCTGAAACCGAAACTTCGTACAGACGCACGCGGATGAGTAAACTGGGCACCTCTTTGTTCCTGCCTCAGAGGTATCCGCGATGCTGCTCAAGAACGTCCTGACCACCACTGCCCTGCTCGCCTCCCTGCTCGCCGCGACTTCCGTCTTCGCCCACGCCCACCTGAAAAGCCAGACGCCGGCCGCCGACAGCACCGTCGCCGCACCGGCCGACCTGCGCCTGACCTTCTCCGAAGGCGTCGAAGCCAGTTTCACCAAAGTCACCCTGACCCACGATGGCGCCGCGGTCGCGCTCAAACCTTTGAGCACCGAAGGCGACAAGAAAACCCTGATCGTCACCCCTGCTGCGCCGCTCAGCGCCGGTGAGTACAAGGTCGAATGGCACGCGGTGTCGGTCGATACGCACAAGAGCGAAGGCGGCTATCAGTTCAAAGTCGGCCAGTAATTCATGAGTGAAGCGCTGGTGCTGTGCCGCTTTGTGCATTTCAGCGCGGTGTTGATGCTGTTCGGCGTCTGGCTGTTTCGGCCGCTGCTGCTCAAGGCGCCAGTGCCGACACTGGATCGGCATCTGGCACGACTCGCGCGCTGGCTGACGACGATTGCGCTACTCAGCGGCGGCACCTGGGCGCTGTTGATCACCGCGAGCATGGCCGGTTCGGCGGCGGCCGCATTCGATCCGGACACACTGGTGCTGGTACTCGGCAACACCTTTTTTGGTCAGGTCTGGCGTTGGCATCTGCTGATCAACGCGCTCTTGCTGGCGTTGCTGTTCACGCCGTGGCGTTCGAGCGCACCGTTGCGTCTGGGCTTGAGTGCGCTGTTGTTGGCGACGCTGGCGCCGGTCGGTCACGGCGCAATGCTCGATGGCCTCAGCGGGCAACTGCTGATCCTCAACCAGATCATTCACCTGACGTGCGTAGCCGCATGGCTCGGTGGTTTGTTGCTGCTGGTGCTGATTTTGCGCCAGCCAGGTGAGCCGATGAGCCGGATCCTGCAGCGCTTCAGCGGTGTCGGTTACGCGGTCGTCGCAGGCCTGCTGCTCACCGGGCTGATCAACGTCCGCGTGCTCACCGGCCAATGGTGGCCGACGCCTCTGTTCAGCGGTTTTGCCCTGATTCTGCTGATCAAGGCCACGCTGGTGCTGGGCATGCTCGCACTGGCGCTGTTCAACCGCTTGCGGATTGATGATTGCCAGCAGCGCATGGCCGCTCTCAAGCGCAGTGTGGTGCTGGAATGGATGCTGGGGATGGGTGCTGTTGCAGCCGTTTCGCTGCTGGGCACCCTGCCGCCGATGATTTCCGCCTGAACACAGCTCAAACTGTGGGAGCGGGCTTGCTCGCGAATGCGGCGTGTCAGATACGCAAATATCAACTGACACACCGCGTTCGCGAGCAAGCCCGCTCCCACAGGGTTATGAGTTGATCAGTGCGGTTGCGTATCGCCTTTGGAGGTATCGATGCTGACCACCACCGACATCCCCGGGCGCAAGCGTTCCTCTTCCTGCTGATCCGGGTCGATGGTGATCCGTACCGGCACCCGTTGGGCGATTTTCACGAAGTTGCCGGTGGCGTTGTCGGCCTGCAACAGGGCGAACTCCGAACCGGTGCCGGGCGAAATGTGCTGCACATGGCCGGTGAACTTGCGGTGGTTCAAGGCATCGACAGTGAAGCGCACCGGTTGCCCGACGCGCACGTTGTCCATCTGGGTTTCCTTCATGTTGGCGATCACCCATTTCTGGTTCGGCACCAGCGCCATCAACTGCGCCCCGGAGTTGACGTAAGCGCCTAGGCGCACACCGATCTGCCCGAGCTGGCCATCACGCGGGGCGACGATGCGGGTGTTCGACAAATCGATCCGCGCCAGTTGCACCGCCGCTTCGGCACTGGCCACCGCCGCTTCCAGCGAGCCACGATTGACGATCACCGTTTGCAGGTCCTGACGGGCGATTTCCAGATTGGCCTTGGCTTGCGCCACAGCGGCGATGCCTTGCGCGTTGGCAGCCAGGGCCACATCCATTTCGCGTTTGGACACCGAGCCGTCACTCACCAACTCCTTGTTGCGCCGCAGGTCCGCCTCGCTTTTGCGCAACTGGGCCTCACTGTCGGCAACCACCGCCTGGCGCAATTTGATTGTCGCTTCGGCGCTGTTGCGCTGCTGCACCACATTTGCCAGCGAGGCCTTCTGCACCGCCAGTTGCGCCAGTGCCTGATCGAGGTGCTGCTGATAAATCCGGTCGTCCAGGCGCACCAGCAAATCGCCGGCCTTGACGAACTGGAAGTCCTGCACCGGTACTTCATACACATAGCCGCTGAGCTGTGGCCCGATGATCGTCACCTGCCCGCGCACCAGGGCGTTTTCGGTGGTCTCGACCGCACTGCTGAACGGTGGCAGTTGCCAGGCGTACAGCACGATCAGCACGCCGACGATGGCAATCGCGGCAAAACCCAGCGACGAGATGATCCGCACCCGCAGCGAGCGCGGCTCGGTGTTCGGCGAGGACGGCGGCGCCACGCCTTCCGGGGTGGCAGCGATGGCGTTGGTGGTTGTGGTGGTCGGTTCGGTCATGAAGTAGCGGCACCGCTAGAAGGTACGGAAGGCGCAGGGTCGACGGCTTTGGTGGTGCTCATCAGCCACAGCGCACGAATGGAAAGCCAGATCATGGTCAGCACCGCAATCACGGCGATCAGCATGAATACATCGTTGTAGGCCAGCACGTTGGCTTCGCGGGTCGCGGCATTCGACAGGCTGCGAATCCCGGCCAGGTTGCGCAGGCTCGGGTCGGCCAGCAAGGAGCCATAAGCCGATCCGCCGCTCTGCACACGGGCGGCAACCAGCGGGTCGGACAGCGTCAGGTGCTCGACGAGGTGGCTGGAATGGAATTTCTCGCGCGCGATCTGGAACGTGCCCAACAGCGCCGCGCCCAGCAAGCCGCCGAGGTTGTTGCAGATCCCGAACAACACCGAAAAACTCACCAGATTGCGCGGATTGGTCAACACGTTGCGGGTGCCGAAGACCATGGTCGGGCCGAGGAAAAACGTGCTGCCGAAGGCCAGGAGGAACTGGCTGAAGTACAGGTTCGCCGGGCGGGTCAGGTTGTTGGAGAAACTGTCCATCACCGAGCCGGTGGCCATCAGCGCCAGCGAGATGATCAGCGGCATCAGCAGGTGCTTGGGGTCGATGGTCAGCGCGCTGGTCGCCAACCCGGCGATGCTGCCGATCAGCATCACCACGTACAGGCTGTGCAACTGCTCGTAGCCCATGTTCAGGTTCTGCATGAAACCGACCGCGCCGGTGGACTGCTCCGAGGTGACCATGCGAATCAGGGTCACCGCCAACGCCAGGCGGATCATCGTGCCGCTGCCGAGCCAACGGGTCATCAACATCGGGTTGCTGCGGTTATGCTCAATGGCCAGGCCGGCGAGGATCAAGGCAATCGAGGCAGCGAGCGCGTAGCCAATCCAGTCGGCTTCCAGCCACCAGTCGATGCGCCCCAGTGACAGCACCGCGCAGAGCAGTGCCACGCCGCTGGCGAGGATCGCAAAGGTGAGGAAATCCAGCGGTTCGAAAGTTTTGAAACGGTCACCCGGCGGCAACTTGAGCATCAGCACGCAGCCCAGCGACAGCAAGGCCATGCCTAGCTCGAACAGGTACAAGCCGCGCCATTCAGCGATCTGCAACAGGTCTTCGGAAAACAATCGCGCCAGCGGCAGAGCCAGTTGCGAGGCGCCAAGCCCCAGCACCAGCGCCTTCAACCGCCACTTGGCCGGAAACGCCTGGACCATGTAATACAGGCCCAACGAACTCAAGGCGGCACCGACCATGCCGTGGGCCGCACGCACTGCGATGGCCGAACTCAGGTCGTTGACGAACAGATGGCCGAAAGTCACCAGCGCATACAGCACCAGAAACACCTCGGTGAATGCGCGCAGGCCGAACTGCTGGCGAAACTTCACCAGCAGCAGGTTCATCGAGACGTTGGTCATCACATACGCGGCCGGTAGCCAGGCCATCTCCGCGGTGGTCGCGCCCAGCGCGCCTTGCAGGTAAGGCAGGTTGGCGACCACCAGCGAGTTGCCCAAACCACCGGTCACCGCCACCAGCAGCCCAACCAGCGCATAGGCCAGGCGCTTGCGGCTGGAATGCAGCGGCGTCGATGGGGAACCAGGCAGACTGGGCTTCTCGTGAGGCTGCCAGTTGCGCGGGGCGTATTGATCCATTGAATGGCCTTGTGCTGGAGATGACTGAAGTTTGCCGCAAAATCATCGGTTTCACACTCATCCGGAGCAAGCCCGCTCCCACCGGGATGTGCACATAGTTTAATTCGTAAGAATTGTTTAAAGGAACGTTTCATTAGGTACGCACAAACGCATCCGAAAGCGAGTTTCATGCGCAAGGACCAGATCGTGCTGACCGAGAAGAATCCGTTGATCGATTGAGCTGCGACCTTTTCAGGCGCGCAGCAACATATAACCGGCGACCACCAGACACACACCGGCAAACCCAACCTGCAACGCCCGCGCCGGAACCCGGGCGCACAGTTTGCGGCCGATGATCATGCCGACCACGCTGGCCACGATAAACGCCGCACCCTGTGCGTCAATCCGCACGCCTGCGTGAAACGATCCGATCACGCCAATCACTGAAATCAGGCTGATCACCATCAGCGACGTCGCAACGATCCCGCGCATCTGCACATCGGTCAGTTGCTTGAACGCCGGCACGATCAGGAAGCCGCCGCCGACGCCGAGCAACCCCGAAACCACGCCTGTCACCGCACCCAATGCCGCGAGGGTCGCGGTGCATTTGGCGGTCCAGTCGAAACGACCGGTCTGCTCGTTGAGCATGCAGTTCTTCTGCCCCCAGCTCGCGTGACCGTGATCGCTCGGCCCCTCCTGCTGGCGCTCACGGCGCAACATCCGCCAGGCGACCATGACCATCAGCAGGCTGAAGAGGATCATCAGGATTTTCTCCGGCAACTGGTGCGCAAAGTAGATGCCCAACGGCGAAAACACCGCGCCGAGCGCGGCAATCAGCAGCGCCGCGCGATAGCGCACCAGTCCATGACGCAAACCGTCGATCGCCCCGACCGCCGCCGCACTGCCCACGGCGAACAACGCCACGGGCGCGGCCTGGGTCATGCTCCAACCCAGGCCGAGCACCAGCGCCGGCACCGCGAGAATCCCGCCGCCCGCCCCGGTCAGCCCTAGAATCAACCCCATCACCACGCCAAACAGACTTGCCAGCAACATAGGGAGTTCTCAGTCGACTTTGGACAGGCCGGTCAGCCACTCGCGGCCCTTGAGCATGCCGTTCCAGTAGAACCACGGCAGCAGCGTCGCCTTGAGAAACCACGCCGAACGGCGCGGCACGGTCGCATCGAGGGCGAAGGTCGGCAGCAACTTTGCGCCGTAGCCGAACTCGGCGAGGATCACCTTGCCCTTCTCCACCGTCAGCGGGCACGAACCGTAACCGTCGTACTTCAGTGGCAACGGCTGTTGCTTGCGCAGGGCCAAGAGGTTTTCGGCGACGACAACCACCTGCTTGCGCACGGCAGCAGCGGTTTTCGCGTTAGTGGTGCCGCAGATGTCACCTACGCCGAACACCTCCGGGTAACGCGGATGCTGCAGGCTGTGCGGATTGACCTCGCACCAGCCAGCGGCGTCGGCCAGCGGACTTTGCGCGACGAAATCCGGCGAGACTTGCGGCGGCACCACGTGTAGCAAATCGAAGGTTTTCGCTTCACGGGTGACGTTGCCGTCGGCGTCCTTGACCTCGAACCACGCGGTTTTCGCCGGGCCGTCGACCTTGACCAGATTGCTGTTGAAGGCCAGTTGCGCGTTGTATTTTTCGATGTATTTCATCAGTGGCGGTACAAACGTGGCGACGCCGAACAGCGCCGCGCCGGCCAGGTTGAATTCAACCTCGACGTTGTTCAGCACGCCGGTTTTGCGCCAGTGATCGCACGACAGGTACAACGCCTTCTGCGGCGCGCCGGCGCATTTGATCGGCATCGCCGGCTGAGTGAACAGCGCCTTGCCGCCGCGCAGTTTCTGCACCTGATCCCAGGTGTATTGCGAATGCTGATAGCTGTAGTTGGAAGTCACGCCGTACTGGCCGAGGCTTTCCTGCAGGCCTTCGATTTTCTCCCAGGCCAGACGCAGGCCGGGGCAGACGATCAGGTTCTGGTAGGTGACGCGGCGTTGATCGTTGAGCGTGAGTTGGCGGGCATCCGGATCGATAGCGGTTACCGCCGCTTGAATCCAGGTGGCCTGACGCGGCATCACCTGGCTCATCGGTCGAGCGGTGTCTTTGACGTCGTAGGCGCCACCACCGACCAGCGTCCACGCCGGTTGGTAGTAGTGCTGGGCGCTCGGCTCGATCACGGTGATTTTCAGAGTGGGATCACGCTTGAGCAGACTGGCGACGAAGCCGATGCCAGCGGTGCCGCCGCCGATGACCACGATATCTGCACTGATGGATGAGCCCCAGTGTTGATCGTTCATTGCTTGTTCCTTATTGCTGCACGCAAGTTTTTTCCAGCCATCACTCAAATCCATTGTAGGAGTGAGCCTGCTCGCGATAGCGGTGGGTCAGCCGACAGATACACCGCTATCGCGAGCAGGCTCACTCCTACAGGGTTAGTGTGTGAGCTAGCATTTATGGGTGACCCCAGCTCTTGAGCACCGCCCCGCAATACAACCCGGACAGGGTCTTCATCACCTGGATGACTTCAGGACTGGCCAGGCCGTAAAAAATGTATTTGCCTTCGCGACGGGTCGCCACCAGCCCTTCATCGCGCAGGATGCCCAGTTGCTGGGACAGGGTCGGCTGGCGCACACCAGTCATTTTTTCCAGCTCGCCGACGTTGCGCTCGCCCTGGGTCAACTGGCACAGGATCAACAGCCGATCCTCGTTGGCCAGCGCCTTGAGCAGCGCGCAGGCCTTGGAGGCGGACGCCCGCAATTGGGCGACTTCACATTCGGTCAGACTGGATTGCATTTGCACGATGCCTTCAACGTCACTTAAGCTGCGAACATTATGTTTTTATATAAAGTGTTGCAACCCATTTCCCTTGTTCAGGTTCGTGTCCATGCCCGCGCAGATTGAAGCTTTCCTCGACCCCGCCTCCTCGACCTACAGCTACGTGGTCTATGAAGACGATGGCGGGCAGTGTGCAATCGTTGATCCGGTACTCGGCTACGACGGCGCTGCCGGTCGCACCTGCACCGCGCAGGCCGACAAGATCATCGCGTTTGTGCGTGAACACCGCTTGCAGGTGCAATGGCTGCTGGAAACCCACGCCCACGCCGACCACCTGTCCGCCGCGCCGTACCTGCGCCGCGAACTGGGCGGCAAGATCGCGATTGGCGAGTCGATCAGCAAAGTGCAGAACGTGTTCAAGGCACTGTTCAATCTGGAACCGGAATTCTGCGTCGACGGCTCGCAGTTCGATCACCTGTTCGCGCCTAACGAGGCGTTCATGATCGGCAACCTCAAGGCCACCGCCCTGCACGTCCCCGGCCATACGCCGGCAGACATGGCCTACCTGATCGACGGTGAACAGATTCTGGTTGGCGACACGCTGTTCATGCCCGACGTCGGCACCGCCCGCTGCGACTTTCCCGGCGGCAACGCGCATCAACTGTTCAATTCGATCCACAAACTGCTGGCCTTCCCCGCCAGCGTCAGACTCTACGTCTGCCACGACTACCCACCCGAAGGCCGCGCTGCGCACTGCCAGACCACCGTCGGCGAGCAGCGCAAAAGCAATATTCATGTGCACGACGGGATTGATGAGGCGGCGTTTGTCGAGATGCGCACCAAACGCGATGCCGGGCTGGGCATGCCGACACTGTTACTGCCGGCGATTCAGGTGAATGTGCGGGCGGGGAATTTCCCGGCGGCCGAGGACAATGGCGTGGTGTATCTGAAGATCCCGATCAATAAGCTTTAACGTCAAAAGATCGCAGCCTGCGGCAGCTCCTACAGGAGAAATTGATCGTTCCCACGCTCTGCGTGGGAATGCCCCCGGGGACGCTCCGCGTTCCGCTTCGGGAAGTGACGCAGAGCGTCACGGGCTGCATTACCACGCGGAGCGTGGGAACGATCAGCATGTAGGAGCTGCCGAAGGCTGCGATCTTTTGATCTTCACGTCCCCAACGTCAACCCATTCGCCGGCAACGGCAGCGCCGTCTTGTACCGCACCTGCTTCAACGCAAAACTCGACCGAATGTTCGCCACCCCCGGCACCTTGGTCAGAAAGTCCATCATGAACCGCTCCAGCGACTGAATCGTCGGCACCAACACCCGGATCAGATAGTCCGGGTCGCCGGCCATCAGGTAGCACTCCATCACCTCGGGGCGGTCGGAGATCGCCTCTTCGAAATGCTGCAGTGCCTCCTCGACCTGCTTCTCCAGGCTGACGTGAATGAACACGTTGACATGCAGGCCCAGCAGGTCGGCGTCCAGCAGTGTCACCTGCTCACGAATCAGGCCTAATTCCTCCATCGCCTTGACCCGGTTGAAACACGGCGTCGGCGACAGATTCACCGAGCGTGCGAGGTCGGCGTTGGTGATGCGCGCATTCTCCTGAAGGCTGTTGAGAATGCCGATGTCGGTACGGTCCAGTTTGCGCATGAGACAAAACCACCTGTTTTTTATGTTTATGCAGAATTTCTATCTGCAAATCGTCTCCAGCGCAACGAAACAGAGAGAAATATTCTTCTTGGCCGGGCCTATGATTGTTGTAGGACAAGATTTCTTCTACCGAAGAATGACTGCCAGCTCACTACAAGAAATTCACAAGATCGAGCGTAGAAGCCATGACCCAAGCGTATGAACCGCTGCGTCTGCACGTCCCTGAACCTTCGGGCCGTCCAGGCTGCAAAACCGACTTCTCCTACCTGCATCTGACCGATGCCGGCACGGTGCGCAAACCTTCCATCGACGTTGAACCTGCCGACACCGCCGACCTGGCCCGTGGCCTGATCCGTGTGCTCGACGATCAAGGCAACGCTCTCGGCCCGTGGGCTGAAAACGTGCCGGTCGAGATCCTTCGCAAGGGCATGCGCGCCATGCTCAAGACGCGGATCTACGACAACCGCATGGTGGTCGCCCAGCGGCAGAAAAAAATGTCGTTCTACATGCAGAGCCTTGGCGAAGAAGCCATCGGCAGCGCCCAGGCCCTGGCCTTGAACATCGACGACATGTGCTTCCCGACCTACCGCCAGCAAAGCATCCTGATGGCCCGCGAAGTGCCGCTGGTCGACCTGATCTGCCAACTGCTGTCCAACGAGCGCGATCCGCTCAAGGGCCGCCAGTTGCCGATCATGTACTCGGTCAAGGACGCCGGTTTCTTCACCATCTCCGGCAACCTCGCCACCCAGTTCATTCAGGCCGTCGGCTGGGGCATGGCCTCGGCGATCAAGGGCGACACCAAAATCGCCTCGGCGTGGATCGGTGACGGCGCCACCGCCGAATCGGACTTCCACACCGCCCTCACCTTCGCTCACGTTTACCGCGCGCCGGTGATCCTCAACGTGGTCAACAACCAATGGGCGATCTCGACCTTCCAGGCCATTGCCGGTGGTGAAGCCACCACCTTCGCCGGACGCGGCGTCGGTTGCGGCATCGCGTCGCTGCGCGTCGACGGCAACGACTTCTACGCGGTCTACGCCGCTTCCGCCTGGGCTGCCGAACGCGCCCGGCGCAACCTCGGTCCGACCATGATCGAATGGGTCACCTACCGCGCCGGCCCGCACTCGACCTCCGACGATCCGTCCAAATACCGTCCGGCCGATGACTGGAGCCACTTCCCGCTGGGCGACCCGATTGCCCGCCTGAAGCAGCACCTGATCAAGGTCGGCCACTGGTCGGAAGAAGATCACGCCGCCGTCAGCGCCGAGCTTGAAGCAGAAGTGATTGCCGCGCAGAAACAGGCCGAACAGTACGGCACCCTCGCCGGCGGCCAGATTCCGAGCGCCGCGACCATGTTCGAAGACGTCTACAAAGAGATGCCGGAGCACTTGAAGCGCCAGCGTCAGCAGTTGGGGATCTGACATGAACGATCACAACAACAATATTCAGTTGGAAACCGCCATGACCACGACCACCATGACCATGATCCAGGCCCTGCGCTCGGCCATGGATGTGATGCTTGAGCGTGATGACAACGTCGTCGTGTTCGGTCAGGACGTCGGCTACTTCGGCGGCGTGTTCCGTTGCACCGAAGGCCTGCAGACCAAGTACGGCACCTCGCGGGTATTCGACGCGCCGATTTCCGAAAGCGGCATCGTCGGTGTGGCGGTGGGCATGGGTGCATACGGCCTGCGTCCGGTCGCCGAGATTCAGTTCGCCGACTACGTTTACCCGGCTTCCGACCAGATCATTTCCGAAGCGGCGCGCCTGCGGTACCGCTCGGCCGGCGAGTTCACCGCGCCGATGACCCTGCGCATGCCTTGCGGCGGCGGCATTTATGGTGGCCAGACCCACAGTCAGAGCATCGAGGCGATGTTCACTCAGGTTTGCGGTCTGCGTACGGTCATGCCGTCCAACCCGTATGACGCCAAAGGCCTGCTGATCGCCTCGATCGAAAACGATGACCCGGTGATCTTCCTTGAGCCGAAACGCCTGTACAACGGCCCGTTCGACGGCCACCACGACCGCCCCGTAACCCCGTGGTCGAAACACCCGCAAGCGCAAGTTCCGGACGGTTACTACACCGTGCCGCTGGACGTCGCCGCGATCACCCGTCCGGGCAAGGACGTGACCGTGCTGACCTACGGCACCACCGTGTACGTGTCGCAAGTTGCCGCTGAAGAAAGTGGCGTTGACGCCGAAGTCATCGACCTGCGCAGCCTGTGGCCGCTGGATCTGGAAACCATCGTCAAGTCGGTGAAGAAAACCGGCCGCTGCGTGGTGGTGCACGAAGCCACCCGCACCTGCGGTTTCGGCGCCGAGCTGGTTTCGCTGGTGCAAGAGCATTGCTTCCATCACCTGGAAGCGCCGATCGAGCGCGTCACCGGTTGGGACACCCCCTACCCGCACGCGCAAGAGTGGGCGTATTTCCCAGGGCCGTCCCGAGTGGGCGCGGCGTTGAAACGGGTCATGGAGGTCTGAATGGGCACGCACGTTATCAAGATGCCGGACATCGGCGAAGGCATCGCAGAAGTAGAGCTGTCGCAGTGGCACGTCAAGGTCGGCGACCTGGTGGTTGAAGACCAGGTGCTGGCGGACGTGATGACCGACAAGGCAATGGTCGATATTCCATCGCCGGTGCACGGAAAGGTCATTGCGCTCGGCGGTCAGCCGGGTGAAGTGATGGCGGTCGGCAGTGTGCTGATCAGCATCGAGGTTGAAGGGGCCGGTAACTTGAAAGAGTCCACCGCGCCAGCACCTGTTAAAGAGGCGCCGGTTGCGCCGAAAGCTGCAACGGTGGTCGAGAGCAAACCTGCTGCCGCTGCTGCACCGCGCCCGGCTGCTGTCTGCCAAGGCCCGATGGTTGCCCGTGAAGCCGATGAACGTCCGCTGGCCTCGCCGGCCGTGCGCAAACATGCGCTGGATCTGGGCATTCAATTGCGCCTGGTACGCGGTTCCGGCCCGGCCGGTCGTGTATTGCACGAAGACCTGGAAGCCTATCTGGCGCAAGGTCAGTCAAACGCCTCGGCACCCGTGGCTGCCGCTTACGCCCAGCGTCACGATGAAGAACAGATTCAGGTTATCGGCATGCGCCGCAAGATCGCCCAGCGCATGCAGGACGCCACCCAGCGTGCCGCGCACTTCAGCTACGTCGAAGAAATCGACGTCACCGCAATTGAAGAACTGCGCGCGCATCTGAACGAAAAACACGGCGCCAGCCGGGGCAAGTTAACCTTGCTGCCGTTCCTCGTTCGCGCACTGGTCGTGGCCCTGCGCGACTTCCCGCAGATGAACGCCCGTTACGATGACGAAGCCCAGGTCATCACCCGCCTCGGCGCGGTGCATGTCGGTGTCGCCACGCAAAGCGATGTCGGCCTGATGGTGCCGGTGGTGCGTCACGCCGAGGCGCGCAGCCTGTGGGACAGCGCCGCGCAAATCTCGCGTTTGGCTAACGCCGCACGCAATGGCAAGGCCAGCCGCGACGAATTGTCCGGCTCGACCATCACCCTGACCAGCCTCGGTGCGTTGGGCGGCATCGTCAGCACCCCGGTGCTGAACCTGCCGGAAGTGGCAATCGTCGGCGTCAACAAAATCGTCGAACGGCCAATGGTCGTCAAAGGCCAGGTGGTGATCCGCAAGATGATGAACCTCTCCAGCTCCTTCGATCACCGCGTGGTCGACGGCATGGACGCGGCGCTCTTCATCCAGGCCATTCGTGGCTTGCTCGAACAACCCGCGACCCTGTTTGTGGAGTGATGCAATGCAGACTTTGAACACCACGCTGCTGATCATTGGCGGCGGCCCCGGCGGTTACGTCACGGCGATTCGCGCCGGGCAACTGGGCATTTCGACGATCCTGGTCGAAGGCCAATCACTGGGCGGTACATGCCTGAACATCGGTTGCATCCCGTCCAAAGCACTGATTCACGTGGCCGAGCAGTTCCACCAGACCCAACACCACAGCCAGCATTCGGCGCTGGGCATCAGCGTTGCGGCGCCGACCCTCGACATCACTAAAAGCGTCGAGTGGAAGGACGGCATTGTTGATCGCCTGACCACCGGCGTCGCGGCGCTGCTGAAAAAGAACAAGGTCCAGGTCATTAATGGCTGGGCCAAGGTCATCGACGGCAAAACCGTTGACGTCGGCGACACGCGGATCCAGTGCGAGCACTTGGTGCTCGCGACCGGTTCGACCAGCGTCAATCTGCCGATCCTGCCAATTGGCGGGCCGATCATCTCCTCTACCGAAGCGCTTGTGCCGAAATTCGTGCCAAAACGGCTGGTGGTGGTGGGTGGTGGTTACATCGGTCTGGAGCTGGGCATTGCTTATCGCAAGCTCGGCGCCGAGGTCAGCGTGGTCGAGGCGCAGGATCGCATCCTGCCGGCGTACGACGCCGAACTGACGCAACCGGTGCATGACGCGTTGAAGCAACTGGGCGTGAAGCTCTATCTCAAGCACAGCGTGCTGGGTTTCGACGGCACCTTGCAGGTGCGCGGTCCAGAAGGCGAAACCCTGAATCTGCAAACCGATCAGGTGCTGGTGGCGGTCGGGCGCAAGCCGAACACTCAGGGCTGGAACCTTGAAGCGCTGAACCTGGACATGAACGGTTCGGCGATCAAGATCGACAGCCGCTGCCAGACCAGCATGCGCAACGTCTACGCCATCGGCGACCTGAGCGGCGAACCGATGCTCGCGCACCGCGCCATGGCCCAGGGCGAAATGGTTGCCGAGCTGATCAGCGGCAAGCACCGTGAATTCAACCCGACCGCCATCGCCGCCGTGTGCTTCACCGATCCGGAACTGGTGGTGGTCGGCCAGACCCCGGACGAGGCCAAGGCTGCCGGTCTGGACTGCATCGTGTCGAGCTTCCCGTTCGCCGCCAACGGCCGGGCGATGACCCTGGAGTCGAAAAGCGGCTTCGTGCGGGTGGTCGCGCGTCGCGACAATCATGTGATTGTCGGCTGGCAGGCGGTCGGCGCAGGTGTTTCGGAGTTGTCGACCGCGTTCGCGCAAAGCCTGGAAATGGGCGCGCGGCTGGAAGACATCGGCGGCACCATTCATGCGCACCCGACACTGGGTGAAGCGGTGCAGGAAGCGGCGTTGCGTGCCCTCGGGCATGCGCTGCACCTGTAGCGGCGTTGATCGTTCCCACGCTCTGCGTGGGAATGCAGCCGGGGACGCTCTGAGTCCCAAAAGCCGAACGCGGAGCGTCCGATGAGGCATTCCCACGCAGAGCGTAGGAACGATCAAGCATGGGAACGATCAGTGGAGCGAATTCCGGCTGCGAAACCGCTCAAGAATGAAGTATTGTTGTGCCCATCCAAAAAAACGTCAGAAGCCTTGAACCGTTTCGACGGTTGTTCAGTGATAGAGGGTGTCATGGGTAACGAAAGCATCAATTGGGACAAGCTGGGTTTTGACTACATCAAGACCGACAAACGCTATCTGTCGTACTTTCGCAATGGCGAGTGGGACAAAGGCACCCTGACCGAAGACAATGTGCTGCACATCAGCGAAGGCTCGACTGCCCTTCACTATGGCCAGCAATGCTTCGAAGGCATGAAGGCCTATCGTTGCAAAGACGGCTCGATCAACCTGTTCCGCCCGGACCAGAACGCCCTGCGTATGCAACGCAGTTGCGCGCGTCTGCTGATGCCGACGGTCGACACCGAGCAGTTCATCGAAGCCTGCAAAGCCGTGGTTCGCGCCAACGAGCGTTTCATCCCGCCGTACGGCACCGGTGGCGCCCTGTACCTGCGTCCGTTCGTGATCGGCGTGGGTGACAACATCGGCGTGCGCACGGCACCCGAGTTCATCTTCTCGATCTTCTGCATCCCGGTTGGCGCCTACTTCAAGGGCGGCCTGACCCCGCACAACTTCCAGATCTCCAGCTATGACCGTGCGGCTCCACAAGGCACCGGCGCGGCCAAGGTCGGCGGCAACTACGCAGCCAGCCTGATGCCTGGCTCGAAAGCGAAGAAAGCCAACTTTGCCGACGCGATCTACCTGGACCCGATGACCCACACCAAGATCGAGGAAGTCGGTTCGGCCAACTTCTTCGGGATCACCCACGACAACAAGTTCATCACCCCGAACTCGCCGTCGGTGCTGCCAGGTATCACCCGCCTGTCGCTGATCGAACTGGCCAAGACCCGTCTGGGCCTGGAAGTGGTTGAAGGCGACGTGCTGATCGACAAACTGTCGGACTTCAAGGAAGCCGGTGCCTGCGGTACCGCTGCGGTGATCACCCCGATCGGCGGCATCAGCTACAACGACCACCTGCACGTGTTCCACAGCGAAACCGAAGTCGGCCCGGTCACCCAGAAACTCTACAAAGAGCTGACCGGCGTGCAGACCGGCGACATCGAAGCGCCAGCGGGCTGGATCATCAAGGTTTGATCTGACGGCTGCTGATGCACAAAAGCCCCCATCGAGCGATCGATGGGGGCTTTTTCATGGGCGCTGGTTGTGTAACCACTCAATGAACACGTTGGTGTGCGCCGACGCTTGCGGTGCAATGCCGTAGTAATAACGAGGCAGTGGCATGCGCAAGTCCGGCAACGGGCAGACCAGCCGACCGCTCGACAAATGCGTGCCCAGCAACGTGGTCGGACACAGCGCGAGACCCTCGCCCTCCACAGCAGCCTCAAGTACCCGGTGCATGTAATCAAACTGGCGGATAACCTGCGTGCAGCTCTGGCCTTGCCCGAAGTGCATGGCCCAGTGATG
The DNA here is from genome assembly GCF_002878485.1 of Pseudomonas sp. AD21. Taxonomy (NCBI): domain Bacteria; kingdom Pseudomonadati; phylum Pseudomonadota; class Gammaproteobacteria; order Pseudomonadales; family Pseudomonadaceae; genus Pseudomonas; species Pseudomonas sp. AD21. The sequence continues at coordinate 35,358 of NZ_NQYG01000040.1, read as the reverse complement.
CCAGTCTTCGCGCCGCGCCCTGACGGTCAGCAAGATATGAGCACTGAGACCTGCGAGGTTTGCCAACGGCAGTCGCTCAATCAATGCCGGCGCCGCGACCAGCACCAACTCGTCTTCGAACAATGCCTGCGCCTCAAGCGACGGCGCCCAGTCGTCGCGGCCACGACGGATGACAATGTCGAAATCATCCCGTGCCGGATCGGGGGACTGGGTCTGAGTGATCACCTGCGGCTCGATATGCGGATGCTGCGCCGTGAAGTCCGCCAATCGAGGCGTGAGCCATAACAGGGCGAAGGACGGCCGGACATTGATCTTGACCATCGGCCGCGCCGCCTGCTGTTTCAACTCGGCAGCGGCGTCGGCAATCTGCGCCAGACCCGCACTGACTTGCTGATAAAAACGCTGGCCGGCCGGTGTCAACAGCGATTGCCGAACACGCCGTTCAAACAGCAAGACGCCCAGGTGCTCTTCAAGCAGTTTGACGTGGCGGCTGACTGCACTGTGGCTGACATGCAGTTCTTCGGCCGCCAGACTGAAGCTCTGATGGCGGGCAGCTACAGCAAAAGCGCGAACCGCATTGAGCGGGGGAAGTTGATTTTTCATGCGTCTAATTTAGTCACATGTGCGCTGCATTTAAAGCATTTGTCAGCGCTTTGTCGCCACGCCAATCTGCCTGCACGCAGACACGCGATTCGACGGAGCAACACTATGCACAGCTACGGCCTCTTTGTCCTGTTCGCAGCCCTGACTATTTTAAGCCCTGGCCCTGGGGTGGTGCTGACCCTGTCCAACGCCGTGCGCCTGGGCTGGACCGGCGCGGTGCCAGGGATTCTGGGGATCGCCTCGGGGGCTTTCGTGGTTGCCGCCCTCAGCGCCACCAGTGTCGGCCTGCTCCTCAGCGCCTCGGCGACGGCCTTCACCGTGCTGAAATACGCCGGGGCAGCTTACCTGCTGTACCTGGGTTTCAAGAGTTGGCGTTCGGATCGTTTCCGTACCTTGCAACAGGTGCGCCCTTCTCGCCCGGGCTACCGTTTTCTGGAGGCAGCCTCGCTGCAGTTTCTCAATCCCAAAGCCATCTTCTTCTTTCTGGCTGTGTTCCCGCAGTTCATCGACACGCAACAGGCTTTTTACCCGCAATTCTTCAAACTGGTGGCCTCTTACGCGGTATTGGTGATTCTAGTGCACGGCAGCTATGCCCTGCTCGCCAATGCCGCCAAAGGTTGGCTGTCGAGCCCGAAAGGATCGTGGCTGGCGGCGAAAGTCTCGGGCGTGACCTTTGCCGGTTTCGGTCTGTTGATGGCTTCGGCAACCCGCTGAGCTCACTGCATGCGTTCAGACTATTTCAACGCGATCCGCTTGCCCGCACGCCCGGCAATCCCACTGGCCTGGCCATTCTGCTGCTTGCCCATCCGCGCCTGGGTGATCAACCCGGGGATCAACTCCCCTTCCGGCAGGTTCTTCCAGAACCGTGCCGGCAGATGCCCCTGCATGACCTTCTCGTTCAATCGCGCCGGGTTGAAGATGTGACTGTAATAGGTCAGCCACAGATCGCCCTGGGGATCGTCGACGTTTTGCGCCAGTTGCTGCCATTCAATGGGACACTGGCGCTGATGAATCAGTTGTGCGCCATCGTAATAGACACCGTCGCGCGGCGTGACAATCAACCAGCGGTGTCGGCCCATGCGTCCGACAAAATGCTCACTGGCGCTGTGCAGGATGTCGTGGGCCGGTTCGTGCCACGCCACGTATTGCGGGCCTGGCTGATCCTGCGGGCGCTCGATGAAACGCACGAACGCATGCAGATGGTGAGCTTCGCGCTGCACCTGTTTGATCCGCCGTTGCAACTCGCTGCCGAGCTTGTCACCGGCCATCATCGCCGTGCGGTCGCCGTGGCTGACTCGCCACAGCACTTCATACAGCAGACTCCAGCGCTGCTCGCCACGGTATCGGGCGGCTTGTTCGAGGGTGTCGAGCAATGCGCGGGGGATGCGTGCCTGGAACGGTCCCTGCCCTTCGGGCACCTGCACGTCACTGGCAAACAGATCAGCCACGCCTTCCGACGCCCAGCTCACCAGACTCGGGTCGATCTCATGACTAAGCAACCAGCGCGCCTGTTGCCGCCAGGTGTCGAACAGGTCATCGCAATCGAGATTGATCATCCCCACAACCCCATCTGCTGCGGCATCGGTCGGTCGCGTAACTGCTGATAAAGCATCTGGCTGGTGACTTCGGCCTGCTGCGGGTGGTAGTCGCAGGTGATGATGAACGGCTTGGCCTTGGCCAGCACACAGCGCATGCGCGCCACGTCTTCGTAGCGGATGCGCCGTTGCTGGCGCAATTGCACCAGACGTTCGGTGGTGCGCAGGCCAATGCCCGGGATGCGCGCGATCAGTGACGGTTCGGCGCGATTCAGGTCCAGCGGAAACACCTCGCGATTCTGTAGCGCCCACGCCAGTTTCGGGTCGATGTCCAAGGCCAGATTGCCCGGTCCCTTGAGCAATTCGCCGGCGCTGTAACCATAGCTGCGCAGGAGGAAGTCGGCCTGATACAAACGGTGCTCACGCATCAGCGGTGGTGCGGCCAGCGGCACGCTTTTCGGGCTGTCAGGGATCGGGCTGAAGGCCGAATAATAAACGCGCCGCAAGCGGTAGTTGCCGTACAGGGACTGGGCGCTGTGCAAAATCGTGCTGTCGTCGGTGTCATCGGCGCCGACGATCATTTGCGTACTCTGCCCGGCCGGGGCGAACTTCGCCGAACGGGGTTCGTTGAGCACCGTTTGCACGCCGGTGTAGATGGTATTCATCGCCTGCTTGATCGAACCGATCTGCTTCTCCGGCGCCAGGGTTTGCAGGCTGGCGTCGGTGGGCAATTCGATGTTGACGCTCAGGCGATCAGCGTAGCGCCCTGCTTCCTCGATCAGTGCCGGGTCCGCCTCGGGAATGGTCTTGAGGTGGATATAGCCGCGAAACTCGTGCTCTTCGCGCAGCAATTTCGCGACCCGCACCAGTTGCTCCATGGTGTAGTCCGCCGAGCGAATGATCCCCGAACTGAGAAACAACCCGCTGACGCAGTTGCGCCGGTAGAAATCCAGGGTCAGCGTGACCACTTCCTCCGGCGTGAAACGCGCGCGCGGCACATCGCTGGAGCGGCGGTTGACGCAATATTGGCAGTCGTAGAGGCAGAAATTGGTCAGCAATACCTTCAGCAACGAGACGCAGCGCCCGTCCGGCGTGTAGCTGTGGCAGATGCCCATGCCATCGGTCGAGCCCAGCCCGCTCTTGCCTTCGGAGCTGCGCTTGGGCGCGCCGCTGCTGGCGCAGGAGGCGTCATACTTGGCGGCGTCGGCGAGAATGCCGAGCTTGTCGATGAGTTGCATGGCGAAGACTCGATACTGGTTATGCGTACAGTATCGAGTCTATCGGATTGGCACAAGGTGCAAACACAGGATCCTACAAAGGTGCGCGGTTACCTGCAGGAACTGCCGCAGGCTGCGACCTTTTGCTCTGTGCTTCTACCGGCAACTCGACCCCGAACCGCACCCCGATCTCCCTGCGCCCCAGCGTCGTCAGTGCCAGCGCCCGACTGTCCAGATCCTGCGTGACCCACTTGCGCTTCAACGCCGTGTGCAACAGCGCCGCCCCCAGCGAACCGCCCAGATGCGGTCGGCGCATGCTCCAGTCCAGGCACGGGCAGGCGAATTTGCGGCGCAAGGTACTCAAGTCCTGCGCCTCGATGCCCAAGCCCTCGAACAACGCCTCGCCGCTGTCGCTCAGGCGATAGGCCTGTTCGTCGGTTGCCACCAGCCACCCCGCTTCCAGCATGCGGTCGTGCAGCAACACCGCGAGCGTCCCGGCCATGTGGTCATAGCAGGTGCGGGCGAATTGCAGACGGTCCGGCGTGTGCGGTTTGAAAGTGGGTGCTGCGTTCTGGCCGATCACCATCAAGGCTTCCAGCGCTTGCGCCACGCGTGGGTCGGCGAGGCTGTAATAACGATGACGGCCCTGTACGTGCAAGCGCACCAAGGCCAGATCCTTGAGCTTGCTCAGGTGCGCACTGGCGGTCGAGGCACGGACTTCGGCGATGGCCGCCAGCTCGGTGCTGGTGCGAGCATGGCCGTCCATCAGCGAGCAGAGGATTTTCGTGCGTGCCGGTTCGGCGATGGCGGCAGCCACTTGCGAGACGCCGATGTCTTGATGTTCTGCGTGCATATTTCGCTCCCCGACGAATCGTCGTCGCTGCGAACTGAAGATACTCGCATCACTTTCCTGACGACAAGGCTGTGAACCATGGACCCGATCATCGCTGCGACGCACGCCGATCCCTATCCCTACTACGCCGAATTGCGCGCTCAGGGCGGATTGATCTTTCATCACGAACTGAAACTGTGGGTGGCCAGCAGCGCCCGCGCGGTGTGTGCGGTGTTGGCGCATGCCGATTGCCGGGTGCGACCAGTCCAGGAACCGGTGCCCAAGGCGATTGCCTCGGGCATGGCCGGGCGAGTATTTGCTCAGTTGATGCGGATGAATGACGGCGAACGCCAGCGCTGTCCACGCTCAGCGGTCGAACCCGCGCTGCAGTTGATCGATGACAACCAGGTCCGCGCACTGGTGGCGGCGCGATTGATGACAGCGGATGCCGACGGCTTATATAAGGCGATGTTTCGTGGCCCGGTGTGCGTGGTCGCCTCGCTGCTGGGGTTCAGCCCGGCACAGGGTCGAACGATCAGTGAGCTGACGGCGGATTTCGTCGCCTGCCTTTCGCCACTGAGCAATGATCTGCAACTGGCGGCAGCCCATGCTGCCGCTGAGCAGCTACGCGGTTATTTCATCGAGTTGCTGGCAGAACCGCCTGGCGAATTGCTCAAGGCCATCGGCCAGCGATTTGAAGGCGATGAAGAAACCCTGATCGCCAACCTGATCGGACTCTGTTCGCAGACGTTTGAGGGGACTGCCGGGCTGATCGGCAATGCCTTGGTGGCGCTGCGGCGTCACCCTGATTTGCGCCACGCATCAGTGGATGCGCTGCTGGCCGAGGTTCAGCGCCTTGATCCGCCAGTGCAAAACACCCGGCGTTTTGTTGCGCAATCCTGTGAGATCGATGGCGTGCGGGTCGAGGCTGGCGAGGTGATTCTGGTGTTGCTGGCCTCGGCCAATCGCGATTCCTCGTTAAATGAACAGCCTGATCGATTATTGCTCGATCGTCCGAATCGGCGCAGTTTCAGCTTTGGCAGCGGGCGGCATCAGCGTCCGGGGCAAGCGCTGGCGCTGAGCATTGCCGCTGCGACTGTCAAAGAAATCCTTGAGCAGGGTGTGAATCTGCAGCGACTGGCCTGGCATTACCGCCCATCTCTCAATGGACGGATTGCGCTGTTCAGCGCGGTACAGCCTTAAGCGCTGTGCAACTCGATGGTCAGGTGCGACAGCTCATGCACTGGCGCCAACCGCTCGCGAATCGCCTGCGCGGTGACGCCGGCGGCTGCCACCACACTGACAATCGCCGCCCGCGCCTGCGGGCCGACCTGCCAGACGTGCAGATCGCTGATGCGCACATCGTCGGAGGTTTCCAGCAGCTCGCGGATCTCCGCCGCCACGGGCTCATCAGTGGCGTCGAGCAGCACCGCAGCGCTGTCGCGCATCAGGTTGTAGGCCCACTTGGCGATGACGATTGCGCCGACAATACCCATCACCGGGTCCAGCCATACCCAACCGAGGTAACGCCCGGCCAGCAACGCGGCAATTGCCAGCACCGAGGTCAGGGCGTCAGCCAGCACGTGGACGTAGGCCGAGCGCAGGTTGTTGTCGTGATGGTGATGATGTTCGTGACCGTGGTCATGCTGATGGCCGTGACCATGACCGTGATGGCCCATCAGCAGGAAGGCACTGAGGATGTTTACGCCCAACCCGACAATGGCAATCACGGTCGCTTCGCCAAACGCCACGGTGGTCGGTTCGAACAAACGAAAAATCGACTCGCCAGCAATGCCCAGCGACACCAGCCCCAGCACCATCGCCGAGGCGAAACCGGCCAGATCGCCGACCTTGCCGGTACCGAAACTGTAGCGCCGGTTGTTCGCGTTGCGCCTCGCGAAACCGTAAGCCGCCGCGGCAATGCCCAATGCGCCGGCGTGGGTCGCCATATGGAATCCGTCGGCCAGCAACGCCATGGATCCGGTGATATAACCGGCGGCGATCTCGCCGATCATCATCACAAACGTCAGCGCCACCACCCACAAGGTGCGGCGGGCGTTTTCGTCGTGGGACGCGCCGAGAAACTGGTGATCGTGGCTGAAGCGGTCTGCGCTTGGGGTCAGGCTCATGAAGGTCATGCTCTATTTGGAATAACGGCGGATGGCTTGCAGCAAATCTTCGGCGCCCTGGGCGCGTTGTTCGTCGCTGAGGTCGGGATGGGCCACGTGCTCGCGGGTGTGGGCCTCGATAAATTGCTCCATCAAACCGTTGACCGCCCCGCGAATCGCCGCCACCAGGTGCAAGGTCTTGGCGCAGTCAGCGTCGCCCTCGAGCGCTTTCTCCACCGCCTGCACCTGCCCGGCAATGCGCCGGACGCGGTTGAGCAGTTCGTCTTTGTGTTCGTGAATGTGTGACATACCTATACCCCCTACCCCTATATGGCGAGCATGGTCGTCGATTGCATCGTGCAGTGGCAAGTTGTAATTGGCATTTTCAGAATAAATGGCGCTTTCAGTGCGACTGACCGCTGCGCAAGCGCACTCATGGCCGAAGGGTCTACAGATCCGCTGCTCGGAAGCGTTAACAAAAGACGTACTGCGAAGTGATTCCCGGGCGTTACACCGGGTGTTTCAACGGCGAAACAGTCACTGACAAAACAGTCGTTTGAGCGAACTAACCGCCTGTCTGAATTTCAACCGTCATACATACATTCAGATGCACTACGGATAGCATGCGCGCCGTATTTCCAATTGGCATATCAGTTGACCAAAGAGTCAACAAAACCAGGAATCCCCTACAACTTTAACAAACCTTGCAGAGAACTAAGTTGCGCGACGATTTTGCAATCAATCAGGCCAACGGCCTGGAGTGTATCTATCTGTCGATGACAGAACGCTTTCAACTCGACTGTTTTATCGGCCACTACATAAAGACCCGAAACCTGCGTTCAGTGCCAGACATCGAACGCATCCTGTGCAGCACCCTGGAAAGCTATCCCGGCCACCCGCCAGTGATGGTCAACGAGCTCAACGCGTGGATCGACAGGACCTTGGGTTATCGGGCGTCACACCCGGACTTCCCACAGTTGGAAGACCTCTGAAACAACGAAAAAGCCCCGCAATTGCGGGGCTTTTCGCAAAACGGATTCAGAACTTCACATCGGGCCCTGTGAGTTCCTTGTCATCATCGTGCTTCCAGGTCTGTTCCTTGCGTTTCTCACGCTCGATCTCTTCTTCAGTCGGCTCATCGACGTCTTCGTCTTCATCCGCACGCTCTTGCTCGGTCGTCATGTGCACCTCGCCTGTATGAAAGGAACCTGAATCCTTAAAGCGTAGAACAATTTTACCAGTGCAACTTACAACCACCAGCGCAACAAAAAGAAAAACGCCATGCTCAATAGCATGCTGAGCAAAGTATTGCGCGTGTACAACACCAGCCCGATCGCCACCAGCGAACTAAGCAAATACGGGTTATCCCACTGCAGATTCAACTGTTTGTCCGGCATGAATACAATCGGTCCGCAGATCGCCGTCAACATTCCTGGCACGGCAAACCCGAGAAACTGCCGCGCATTGCTGCTCAATCGCACCGGCAGGCGCGGTTCGAGAAACACGTAACGGTTGAGAAACACCAGGATTCCCATGCCGAAAATCACTGCCCAGATGATCATGTGCGCCCCCGATACAGCTTGTTGCAGACAAATCCTGCGGTCATCCCCGCCAGCCCCGACAGCACCAGCGCCGAGCCCCATTGCCAATAACTGAACAGCACCGAGCAGAACAACGACACCGCCACACACGCCACGGTCGGCACGTTGCGCACCACCGGTGTGATCAGCGCGATAAACGTCGCGGCAATCGAGAAATCCAGGCCCAGATGCTCAAGCCCCGGAATGCTGCGGCCCAACACAATGCCGGCGAGGGTGAAGAGGTTCCAGGCAACGTAGAACGTCAGGCCGACGCCCAATGCGTACCAGCGATTGAACTGCTGGCGGTCATGCTGACTGGTCAGGGCGAAGAGTTCATCGGTGAGCAAAAAGCCCAGACCGATGCGCCAGCGCGCGGGCAGCGGCGAAATCACCGAGCGCATGCTCATCCCGTACAACAAATGCTGCGAGGTCAGCAGCAACGTGGTCAGCAGAATCGAGAACATCCCGGCACCGCCCTTGAGCATGCCGATCGCCACCAGTTGCGCGGCGCCCGCAAACACGATGCTCGACAAGCCCTGCCCCTGCAGCGGTGTGAGATTGGCTTCGATCGCCATGGAGCCTGCCAGCAGCCCCCACGGCGCTGTCGCCAGCGATAACGGCATGATCGCCGCTGCGCCGCGAAGAAACGCACTGCGCGGCATAAGTGAGTCAGACATAACGCTCTTCAACCGAGGAAACGGTCGCAGACTCTGCCAGCAAACACCCCTTCGCGGCTTGAACAATCTTGCGCACTTGCGCTAAATCACAGCGCCCATACGCCGCCGTCGGCGTACCATGGAGCCCTTCACAATCGCGTCAGGGAGACGACATGCTGTACCGAATCGCAGCCGACGGGCTGGTGCTGTTTCATTTGTCATTCATTCTGTTCGTGCTGTTCGGCGGGCTGTTGGTGCTCAAGTGGCCACGCTTGATGTGGCTGCATTTGCCGGCCGCTGCATGGGGGGTGGCGGTCGAGGTGTTGCACCTGACCTGCCCGCTGACCTACTGGGAAAACCTGATGTGCCACGCCGCCGGGCAGACCGAATACGCCGGCGGCTTCATCGAGCACTACATCTGGCCGATCATCTACCCCGCCGGGCTGACGCCGCAGATCCAGCTGGCACTGGGCAGCGTAGTGCTGGTGATCAACCTGCTGGTCTATGGACGCCTGATCCGCGCGTGGAAACTGCGCCGCGCCAGCCGCATCCCGTTTTAACGCGCAGCCGGTTTCAAGGCTGCCAGCCAGGCCGGATCCAGGCGCTTCTGGTCGATATCCAGACCCAGCGCCTGCATCCGCTCCTTGTGCGCTTCGACTTCCCGGTGCAATTGCGCATGATCGCTGGAGTTGCCGTCGAGTTCGTGCATCTGGGTCAGCCCCAGATGGTAGAAACGCAGCACCTTCATCGCGCTCGGATCGTTCTGCTCCACCGCCGCCGTCACCTGATGCATCACGTTGGTCACGCTCATCAGGCTGCGTTTGAGCCGCCAGCTATAGACCGCCGGCGCCATCCATGCCTGCTGCCAGAACTGCCCGCGCATCAGCGCCGCCGTCAGCAGAAACGCGACGAACACCCCGCCGACGTTGAAGCGCAGATTATCCCCGCCGGGTTCGCCGAACAGCGCCACTGCCGCCGTGGAAAACCCCATCGCCAGCACCAGAAACAGCACGGCAATGATCAGCGTGCTGCGGCGCGTCTGCTGACGAAACGTTGCTGCGTCCATCGGCTGAATCTCGAACATCGGTGATGACTTCCTTGAGCGATAAAAAGGGCAATGGAAAAAACTCGCTGCGCATTATCGCCTCTCTCCGCGATTTAGCTATGCTGGGGGCCCTTTTCATCTTTTCAGCGTCCAACGGGGACATGGCGGTACAGCGCAGATCGTGCCATCTTCATTCATGGATACACACTATTCGGATGCCATTTGCCTGCTATTGGAATGACATCGTTTTAAGGATCATTGCATGACCCAACGACACGTAATCAACGCCTCGGTCAGCCCGAAAGGCAGCCTGGAAACCCTTTCTCAACGTGAAGTCCAGCAACTGAGCGAAGCCGGATCCGGCAGCACCTACACCCTCTTCCGCCAGTGCGCCCTGGCCATCCTCAATACCGGCGCCCATGTCGATAACGCAAAAACCATTCTGGAAGCCTACAAGGACTTCGAAATCCGCATTCACCAGCAGGATCGCGGCGTGCGCCTCGAACTGCTGAACGCCCCGGCCGACGCCTTCGTCGATGGCGAAATGATCGCCAGCACCCGCGAGATGCTGTTCAGCGCCCTGCGCGACATCGTCTACACCGAAAACGAACTCGACAGCCAACGTATCGACCTGAGCACCTCGCAGGGCATCAGCGACTACGTTTTCCACCTGCTGCGCAACGCGCGCACCCTGCGCCCGGGCGTCGAGCCGAAGATCGTCGTGTGCTGGGGCGGTCACTCGATCAACACCGAAGAGTACAAATACACCAAGAAAGTCGGCCACGAACTGGGCCTGCGCAGCCTCGACATCTGCACCGGCTGCGGCCCCGGCGTGATGAAAGGCCCGATGAAGGGCGCGACCATCGCCCACGCCAAACAGCGCATCCACGGCGGGCGCTACCTCGGTTTGACCGAGCCGGGCATCATCGCTGCCGAAGCACCGAACCCGATCGTCAATGAACTGGTGATCCTGCCGGACATCGAGAAACGTCTGGAAGCGTTCGTGCGTGTCGGCCATGGCATCATCATCTTCCCGGGCGGCGCCGGTACCGCCGAAGAGTTCCTGTACCTGCTGGGCATCCTCATGCACCCGGACAACGAAGGCCTGCCGTTCCCGGTGATCCTGACCGGGCCGAAACATGCCGCACCGTATCTGGAACAACTCGACGCGTTCGTCACCGCCACCCTCGGCGACGCGGCCAAGCAGCATTATCAGATCATCATCGACGACCCGGCCGAAGTCGCCCGACAGATGACCGCTGGCCTCAAAGCGGTGAAGCAGTTCCGCCGCGAGCGCAACGACGCGTTCCACTTCAACTGGCTGCTGAAGATCGACGAAAGCTTCCAGCGTCCGTTCGATCCGACCCACGAAAACATGGCCGACCTCAAGCTGCACCGCGACCAGCCGGCCCACGAACTGGCGGCCAACCTGCGTCGCGCGTTCTCCGGGATCGTGGCCGGCAACGTCAAGGACAAGGGCATCCGTTTGATCGAAGAACACGGGCCTTACCAGATCCGAGGTGACGCAGCGATCATGCAACCGCTGGATGCGCTGCTCAAAGCCTTCGTTGCCCAGCACCGGATGAAACTGCCGGGCGGCGCGGCATATGTGCCGTGCTACCGCGTGGTGGCGTAACCGTCCAGCCACCACATCCCCGTGTGCCTGCCACCCATGCAGGCACAACAAAAACCAAAGTGGGAGCGAGCCTGCTCGCGAATAGGCCAGGTCAGTCACTTCAAATGTTGACTGATCCACCGTTTTCGCGAGCAGGCTCGCTTCCACAGATTGTGTACCCGCCACAAATGCCAGGCACACCACAATGTTTCTGCATGCGCCGGCTCTGCCAATCCGCCTTGGCTTCTGACGCAAAAGCCCCGTACATTCCTCACGACAGCCACCCCCGGCCCGTACTAAGCTTCGCGCTCAATTTTTCAGGGACGATTCATGAAACGGATTGCCGCGTGCCTGCTGTCACTCCTGGCCCTGGCGGCCAATGCGGCAGACCTGCAACTGCTCACCGACAACCACCCGCCCCTGCATTTTCAGCAAGGCGATCAACTGGTGGGGTATGGCGTCGATATTGTTCGCGCGCTGGCCGAACAGACCGGCGACCGGATCACTCTGCAACAGGTGCCGTTGCTGCGCGCCCTGCGCACCGCCAGCGAAACCCCGAACACTGGGGTATTTACCGTCTTGCGGACCGACGAGCGCGATGACCGCTACCAATGGGTCGGGCCGCTGATCGAGGTCGAAACCGCCCTCTACGGCCATGCCTACAACCAACCGCCAGTACGCACCCTGCAGGAGGCCGATCAGGCGGGGCGCATCAGCGTGCCGCGCAAATGGCTGATCTACAGCTACCTGCAACAGCAAGATCTGAAGAACCTCGAGGGCGTCGAAACCCCGGAGCAGATGATGCGGCTGTTCAGCCTGGGCCGGACCGATTTCGTGGTCTCCGACACCCTGTCCACCGCCGCACTGGCCCGCACCCAAGGCATGGAACCGGGGCGCTTGCAGTATCAGATTCCGCTGATGCATCAGGACACCTACATTGCCTTCTCGCTGCAGACCGATCCGCAGCAGGTCGCACGCTGGCAAAAGGCACTGGAAACCTTGCGCGCCGATGGCAGCCTTGAGCAGATCCGCCAGCGCTGGCTGATGAATGTACTGCCGCGCTGACTGAACACTGCAGGAGTGCGCCTGCTCGCGATGGCGTCGGCACGTTCAGCAATGATGTGACTGACCCACCGCTATCGCGAGCAGGCTCACTCCTGCAGGGATCTTTGCAAGCCGGTCTGCCTTCAACCCACCAGCCGCGCCGCCAACGCCTTCGCCTGCAACGCCACATCCGTCACCGCCGTACTCTCCCACCACATCCCGCGCAGCGGTGGGCCCATGGCGAACAGTCGGCTGCCGGCCTGCCCTTCAGCGTCCAGCACGGCACCGTCCACCGCCGCCGCAATTCCCAGCGCCAACGGCCCCGGACGCACCAGTCCACGCGCGAGCAACTGCTGGGGCAACGCTCGCGCCACGCGGCGCCAGTCGTACTCGATGCCGCTGGAATTGATCAGCGCTGCGCCATGCACCACAGCGGTAGCGGCTTCACCACGGCGACGAATTCGAATGCTCACGCCAGCGCCCGAGTGAGGCTCAAGCCCCTTGAACGACGCCGCCTGAATCCGCAAACGACCCTCGCTGTGCAAGCGTTCAACCAACGCCGCACTCAAGGGCGGAGAGCGGTGATGATGACTCTCCCACCACGGCCGCACATGCCGGACGAACTGTCGACGCTGCACGTCAGTGGCCTGGCTCCACAACCGTGCGATATGTGCTCGAACCGTGTCCAACGGCGCCTGCCAGTCAATGCCCTGGGCGATGGCGTCACGACACTGCCTGCGTAATTCACGCAGCAATTGGCGCGGCGTGCGGATACTGTGATCTTCAGCGAGAAAATCCGGCCACGCCGGTGGTTGCCGCCGTACATGGGGCAACAGTCCGTGACGGGAGAACACTTCAATCGGCCCGCGATGCCCGGCCTGTTCCAGTGAAACCACCGCATCGACCATGGTCAGCCCGGAACCGATGATCAGCACCGTCGATTGCGCATCGAGTTGGCGCATGGCCGCGACATCCCACGGATCGAGCGCAGCGGCATTGAGCCCGCTGGAGTCTTTCTGCGGCGTGCGTGCGGCAGGAAACATGCCGGTGGCGAGCACGGCATAGGCGCCGCCTACATGCCGACCATCGCTCAAGGTCAGTTGTACCGAATCGGCAGCGACTTGCAGATCGACGACTTCGGCGCGCAGATGCTCAACGGTCGAACCCTGCTGCGCGCCGACGATCCGCGCCTCGGCCAGACGCTGCTGCACATACACGCCAAACAGTCCGCGCGGCGGGAACAGCTCACTGACCGGCACATCCTGCTCGGCAGACTCTGGCCAGCCATCGCTGGCAATGTGCGCAGTCAACCATTGGGTCAGGTCATCGGGGTTGTCCGGATCGACACTCATCCGCGCGGCGTTGCCGTTGAGCGTATGACCCAGTTCGACCGCGCTATAGGCTTCGCCGCGACCGAGTTCGGCGCGCGGTTCGATGATCAGGATCTGGCGCTGGCCAGGCAGTCGCAACAGTTGCACGGCCAGCATGGTGCCGCTGAGCCCACCGCCGATGATCAGGATGTCTGCACGTTGATTCATTCAAATCACCACGTTACGTACAAACCGCGTCGCCACGTCGCCGTCGTTGCGGTAGCTGTGCGGTTGATTACTGGCAAACATGAAAAATTCGCCGGTCGCGATCTGCTGATGCTGCTCACCGAGCATCAGCGTCAGGCAGCCTTCGAACACGTAGATCTGCTCGCTCCAGCCATCGGCGTCCGGTTGCGACGGGTAGACCTCGCCCGGTTGCAGACACCATTCCCACTGCTCAACCTCGCGGGTGGCAGTGGCTTTGGACAGCAGCACCGCTTTGCTGCCGGGGATGGTGCCGGCCCAGGCCACTTCGTTGATGCGGCTCGGGGCGCGGGCGTCGGGGGCCTGGATCAGGTCGCTGAAGGCCACGTCGAGGGCTTCGGCGACGCGGTCGAGGGTGGTCAGGCTGACATTCTTTTCCCCGGCCTCGATCGCCACCAGCATGCGCCGACTGACGCCAGACTTTTCTGCCAGCGCGGTCTGACTCATGTCGGCGGCGTGGCGCAAGCGCCGAACATTCTGGCTGACGTGTTGCAGGACGGACGCCCGCTGGCTGGAATCTTTGTGCACTATATTGCTCACTCGGTGGGGTTGGGCAGTATACTGCGCAACGTTGGGCGCATTGTGCGTCCTGCCTTTTATAGTGTGCAAGGTCATGACGTCAGCAAACGGTTCCTCCACGCCTCCGCGCTTCTCCCGCTTCAGCAAGGCCGAGTGCGTGCTGGTGCTGATCACCATGGTCTGGGGCGGCACGTTCCTGCTGGTGCAACACGCCATGACCGTCAGCGGCCCGATGTTCTTCGTCGGCCTGCGTTTTGCCGCTGCGGCGAGCATCGTCGCGCTGTTCTCCTGGCGTCACTTGCGCCAGCTCACCCTGTTCGAACTCAAGGCGGGCGCCTTCATCGGCGTGGCGATCATGCTCGGTTACGGCTTGCAGACAGTGGGCCTGCAAACGATCCCGAGCAGCCAGTCGGCATTCATCACCGCGCTGTACGTGCCGTTTGTGCCGCTGCTGCAATGGCTGGTGCTGGGCCGTCGGCCAGGGCTGATGCCAAGCATCGGCATCATGCTGGCGTTTACCGGTTTGATGCTGCTGTCCGGGCCGTCCGGCGCTTCGCTGAATTTCAGTCCCGGTGAAATTGCCACGCTGATCAGTGCGATCGCGATTGCCGCCGAAATCATTCTGATCAGCACCTATGCCGGCCAGGTCGATGTACGGCGGGTGACCGTGGTGCAACTGGCCACGACATCGGTGTTGTCGTTCCTGTTGGTGGTGCCGACGGGTGAGACGATTCCGGACTTTTCCTCGACACTGCTGGTGACCGCACTGGGTCTGGGCGCGGCGAGTGCGGCGATTCAGGTGGCGATGAACTGGGCGCAGAAAAGCGTTTCGCCGACCCGGGCGACCTTGATCTATGCCGGTGAGCCGGTGTGGGCCGGGATCGTCGGGCGGATCGCCGGCGAGCGCTTGCCGGCGATTGCCCTGATCGGCGCCGGGCTGATTGTGGCGGCGGTGATTGTCAGCGAGTTGAAGACCAAGGGTAAGGTTGTCGAAGTCGACGCTGAACTGGAGCGGGAAACCCAAGGCTAATCCGCCATATCTAGAGTGCCTGAACCATAGCTATCGCGAGCAGGCTGACTCCTACAATCGAAATGCGCTCCCCCTGTAGGAGTGAGCCTGCTCGCGATGCGGCCATCCCAAGCAACATCCATCTCCCTGAAACAATGCTAAACAGAAATATCCAGACTACTTTGTAGGATTCTGAGACATCCTGGCGTTTGGTAATCAGGGAGCTGGCACGTATGATGCTTCACAAACTTCCGCAGATTAGAAGCCTATGTCCCTGATAGTTCTACTGCTTCTGCCATTCATTGGCAGCTGTCTGGCAGCGGTGCTGCCACACAACGCGCGTAATACCGAATCCCTGTTGGCTGGTCTGGTCGCTCTGATCGGCACCGTGCAGGTCGCGCTGTTGTACCCGCAAATCGCCCATGGCGGCGTGATCCGCGAAGAATTCATGTGGCTACCCAGCCTCGGTTTGAACTTCGTCCTGCGCATGGACGGCTTCGCCTGGCTGTTCTCGATGCTGGTTCTCGGCATCGGCACCCTGGTCTCTTTATATGCCCGTTACTACATGTCGCCGGACGACCCGGTGCCGCGTTTCTTTGCCTTCTTCCTGGCGTTCATGGGCGCCATGCTTGGCCTGGTGATCTCCGGCAACCTGATCCAGATCGTTTTCTTCTGGGAGCTGACCAGCCTCTTCTCGTTCCTGCTGATCGGCTACTGGCACCACCGCGCCGATGCGCGGCGTGGCGCCTACATGGCGCTGATGGTCACCGGCGCCGGGGGACTATGCCTGCTGGCGGGGGTCATGCTGCTCGGCCATGTCGTCGGCAGCTATGACCTGGACAAGGTCCTGGCCGCCGGCGATCAGATTCGCGCACATGCCCTCTACCCTATCCTGCTTCCCCTCATCCTCATCGGCGCACTCAGCAAAAGCGCCCAGTTCCCCTTCCACTTCTGGCTCCCGCACGCAATGGCGGCGCCCACCCCGGTTTCGGCTTACCTGCACTCGGCGACCATGGTCAAGGCCGGGGTATTCCTGCTCGCACGCCTGTGGCCGTCGCTGTCCGGCAGTGAAGAATGGTTCTACATCGTCAGCGGTGCCGGCGCATGTACGCTGCTGCTCGGCGCGTATTGCGCGATGTTCCAGAACGACCTCAAAGGTCTGCTGGCCTACTCGACCATCAGCCATCTGGGCCTGATCACCCTGCTGCTGGGCCTGAACAGCCCGCTGGCGGCGGTCGCGGCAGTGTTCCACATCCTCAACCACGCGACCTTCAAGGCTTCGCTGTTCATGGCCGCCGGCATCATCGACCACGAGAGCGGCACCCGCGATATCCGCAAGCTCAGCGGTCTGATCAAACTGATCCCGTTCACCGCGACGCTGGCGATGGTTGCCAGTGCGTCGATGGCGGGGGTGCCGTTGCTCAACGGTTTCCTGTCGAAAGAAATGTTCTTCGCCGAAACCGTGTTCATCAACGCCACCGCGTGGGTCGAAGCAGCGCTGCCGATTGTCGCGACCATCGCGGGTACGTTCAGCGTCGCTTACTCGCTGCGCTTCACCGTCGATGTGTTCTTCGGCCCGCCGGCCACCGATCTGCCGCACACCCCGCACGAGCCACCGCGCTGGATGCGTGCGCCGGTGGAGTTGCTGGTATTCACCTGCCTGGTCGTCGGGATCTTCCCGGCGCAAGTGGTCGGCCCGCTGCTCGCGGCCGCCGCGCTGCCCGTGGTAGGCGGCACCCTGCCTGAGTACAGCCTGGCGATCTGGCACGGCCTCAACGCCCCGATGATCATGAGCCTGATTGCCATGTCCGGCGGCATCGTGGTCTATCTGCTGCTGCGCAACCAGCTCAAGCGTGGACGCTTCAAATCCCCGCCGCTGGTAGGCCGTTTCAACGGCAAGCGGCTGTTCGAGCGCAGTCTGGTGGTGATGATGCGCATGGCCCGTCGGGTTGAACGCCGACTCGGCACTCGACGCCTGCAGATGCAACTGTTCCTCATGGTGCTGGCGGCGGTGCTCGCCGGCTTGATCCCGATGCTGCACAGCAGCCTGAGCTGGGGCGACCGGCCGAAGATTCCGGGTTCCATCGTGTTCGTCACCCTGTGGCTGCTGGCGATTGCCTGTGCCCTCGGCGCCGCGTGGCAGGCCAAGTATCACCGTCTCGCCGCCCTGACCATGGTCAGCGTCTGCGGCCTGATGACCTGCGTGACCTTCGTCTGGTTCTCGGCGCCGGATCTGGCTCTGACGCAACTGGCGGTGGAAGTGGTGACCACGGTGCTGATCCTGCTCGGCCTGCGCTGGCTGCCGCGACGCATCGAAGAAGTCTCGCCATTGCCGAGCAGCCTGCGCAAGGCACGCATTCGCCGTCTGCGCGACTTGCTGCTGTCGATCGCCGTCGGTGCCGGCATGGCGCTGCTGTCCTACGCAATGCTGACGCGGCAGACGCCCAACGACATCTCGTCGTTCTACCTCAGTCGCGCCATGCCCGAGGGCGGTGGCAGCAACGTGGTCAACGTGATGCTGGTGGACTTCCGGGGTTTCGACACCCTCGGTGAAATCACCGTGCTGGTGGCCGTGGCCCTGACCGTGTTCGCCCTGCTGCGACGCTTCCGCCCGCCGAAAGAAAGCCTGCAACTGCCAGCCCAGCAACGCCTGCTCGCGCCGGACGTGGTCACCGATCTGGTCAACCCGCGTACCGCCAGCGACACCGCACTCGGCTTCATGATGGTGCCGGCGGTGCTGGTGCGCCTGCTGCTGCCGATTGCGCTGGTGGTGTCGTTCTACCTGTTCATGCGTGGCCACAACCAGCCGGGCGGCGGTTTCGTCGCAGGCCTGGTGATGTCGGTGGCGTTCATCCTGCAATACATGGTCGCAGGGACGCAGTGGGTCGAGGCGCAAATGAGCCTGCGACCGCTGCGCTGGATGGGCACCGGTCTGCTGTTCGCCACCGCTACCGGCCTTGGCGCGATGGCGGTCGGTTATCCGTTCCTGACCACCCACACCTGGCATTTCGAATTGCCGCTGCTGGGCGACATCCATATCGCCAGCGCGCTGTTCTTCGATATCGGCGTGTACGCCGTGGTGGTCGGTTCGACGCTGCTGATCCTCACCGCCCTCGCCCACCAATCGGTGCGTGGTCACAAGACCGCGTCCCTACCCAAGTCCGTCGCCAGCAAAGGAGCCGTCTGATGGAAGAAGTCATCGCAATCGCCATCGGCGTACTCGCCGCGTCCGGCGTCTGGCTGGTGCTGCGACCACGGACGTTTCAGGTGGTCATGGGCCTGTGCCTGCTGTCCTACGCGGTCAACCTGTTCATCTTCAGCATGGGCAGCCTGTTCATCGGCAAGGAGCCGGTGATCAAGGACGGCGTGGTCCAGGATCTGCTGCACTACACCGATCCGCTGCCGCAGGCCCTGGTACTGACCGCCATCGTCATCAGCTTCGCCATGACCGCGCTGTTCCTGGTGGTGCTGCTCGCGTCGCGGGGCCTCACCGGCACCGACCACGTGGACGGCCGGGAGCCTAAGGAATGATGGCGATGACTCACCTGATCGCTGCACCGATCCTGCTGCCGCTGCTGACCGCCGCCATCATGTTGATGCTCGGCGAGAAGCACCGGCCGCTGAAGGCGAAAATCAACCTGTTCTCCAGCCTCGTCGGCCTGTTCATTTCGGTGATGCTGCTGCAGTGGACGCAAACCACTGGCGTTCCCGGCTCCATCGGCGTGTACCTGCCGGGTAACTGGCAGGCGCCGTTCGGCATCGTGCTGGTGGTCGATCGCCTGTCGGCACTGATGCTGGTGCTGACCGGGATCATCGGCGTCAGCGCCCTGCTCTTCGCCATGGCACGCTGGGACGGCGCAGGGTCGAGCTTCCACGCGCTGTTCCAGATCCAACTGATGGGCCTGTACGGTGCGTTCCTCACCGCCGACCTGTTCAACCTGTTCGTGTTTTTCGAAGTGCTGCTCGCCGCCTCCTATGGCCTGTTGCTGCACGGTTCGGGTCGGGCGCGGGTGTCGTCGGGGCTGCATTACATCTCGATCAACCTGCTGGCCTCATCGCTGTTCCTGATTGGCGCAGCGCTGATCTACGGCGTCACCGGCACCCTGAACATGGCCGATCTGGCGCTGAAGATTCCGCTGGTGCCGGAAGCCGACCGTGGCCTGCTGCACGCCGGCGCAGGGATTCTCGCGGTGGCGTTTCTGGCCAAGGCCGGCATGTGGCCGCTGAACTTCTGGCTGGTGCCGGCCTATTCCTCGGCCAGCGCGCCGGTAGCGGCAATGTTCGCGATCATGACCAAGGTCGGCGCCTATACCCTGCTGCGCCTGTGGACGCTGCTGTTCTCCGGGCAGGCCGGGGCTTCGGCGTTCTTTGGTGGCGACTGGCTGATCTACGGCGGTATGGCGACCATGGCCTGTGCGGCGCTGGCGATTCTGGCCGCACAGCGTCTGGAACGCATGGCCAGCCTGAGCATTCTGGTGTCGGCAGGAATCCTGCTGTCGGCGGTGGGTTTCGCCCAGCCGAACCTGATCGGCGCGGCGCTGTTCTATCTGGTCAGCTCGACCCTGGCGCTCAGCGCGCTGTTCCTGCTGGCCGAGTTGATCGAGCGCTCGCGCTCGGCCAACGAGATTCCGCTGGAAGACGAAAGCGAGTTGCTGCCGCGCCCCCAGGAATCCCTGCAACCGCCCAAGGGCATCAACCTCGACGACGAACAGAAGGCCGTGGTCGGTCAGGTCATTCCGTGGACCATGGCGTTTCTCGGTCTGAGCTTCATCGCCTGTGCGCTGCTGATCATCGGCATGCCGCCGCTGTCCGGATTCATCGGCAAGCTCGGCCTGATCGCTGCCCTGCTCAATCCTCTGGGACTGGGCACTGACGCGCCGATCTCGAACGCGGCCTGGGCATTGCTGGTGCTGCTGATCCTGTCGGGGCTGGCCTCGCTGATGGCGTTTTCGCGATTGGGCATCCAGCGCTTCTGGACGCCAGAGGAGCGACCTTCGCCACTGCTGCGCAAACTCGAATGCGCGCCGATCTTCCTGCTGCTGGGGTTGAGCATCGCCCTGACCTTCAAGGCCGAGCCGCTGCTGCGCTACACCCAGGCGACCGCCGAAGCGCTGACCAATCCGCAGCAATATGTCATGGCGGTGCTCGGCACCCGCGCCGTGCCAAGCCCTGAAGCCAAGGCGGCGATGCTGGAGGTGCAACCATGAAGCGTGTGTTTCCTGCGCCATGGTTGTCGCTGGCACTGTGGGCTTTGTGGCTGACGCTGAACCTGTCGATCAGCCCGGGCAACCTGCTGCTCGGCGCGATACTGGGTTTCGCTGCACCCTTGATGATGCGCAAGTTGCGCCCGAAACATGCGCGCATTCGCCGGCCGGGGACGATTATCAAATTGTTCCTCCTCGTCGGGCGTGACGTGGTGCTTTCCAATCTGGTCGTTGCCTGGGGCGTGCTCAACGCCGGGCGCCGGCCTCCACGCTCGCGCTTCGTCAAAGTGCCGCTCGATCTGCGCGACGCACATGGCCTGGCGACACTGGCAATGATCTGCACGGTGGTGCCGGGCACGGTTTGGTCGGAGCTGGCGCTGGATCGCAGCATCCTGCTGCTGCACGTTTGGGATCTGGATGACGAGGCGCAATTCATCCACCACTTCAAGACTGCCTACGAGCGGCCGTTGATGGAGATTTTCGAATGAGCCCGTTACTGTCGAACGCGATTCTGCTGACGCTGTTCCTGTTCTCGATGGCGATGGTCCTGACCCTGGTTCGCCTGTTCAAGGGGCCGTCGGCGCAGGATCGGGTACTCGCCCTGGATTACCTGTACATCGTCGCCATGCTGATGATGCTGACCCTGGGCATCCGTTACTCCAGCGACACTTACTTCGAGGCAGCGCTGCTGATCGCGCTGTTCGGCTTCGTCGGCTCCTTTGCCCTGGCGAAATTCCTGCTGCGTGGCGAGGTGATCGAATGAATGCTGAACTGTCGCTGTGGATCGAGATTCCGGTGGCGATCCTGCTGGTGCTCAGCGGCGTATTCGCCCTGATCGGCGCGATCGGAATGCTGCGCATGAAGGATTACTTCCAGCGCATGCACCCGCCGGCACTGGCCTCGACACTGGGCGCGTGGTGCGTGGCACTGGCCTCGATCATTTGTTTTTCGGCATTGAAATCGGGGCCGGTGCTGCACGCCTGGCTGATCCCGATCCTGCTGGCGATTACCGTGCCGGTGACCACCTTGCTGCTGGCGCGGGCGGCGTTGTTCCGCAAGCGCATGGCGGGGGATGATGTACCGGCTGAGGTGAGTAGCCGGCGGACCGAAAGCGGTAGCTAGTTTCACAGCTATGGTGTCTGGACTGGCCCTTTCGCGAGCAAGCTCGCTCCCACAGGGGAAAAGCATTCCAGATGTGGGAGCGAGCCTGCTCGCGAAAGCGACCTCAAATTCACCTCAAAGCTCAAAGCTCAAACCCAGGCCACCGCCAACAACCCCGCCCCCAGCACCAGACACAACGGCGAATACACCCAGGTATCCAGCCGCGCAAACCGCGAGCCCTTCACCTCCTTGAAAAACCCCACCAGATTCGAATCGCCGATCGCCCGGGCAAACATCAACAGCGCAATCGCGCTGATCACCCATTGCAACGCTTGGTGATGCACGGCCGGCATTCCCCAGCCGACCCGCATACACACCAGCGCGGCAATCACCAACAACGCTGCCGCCACCAGCAAGGTGATCCAGCCTGACGGCTTGAACGCCGGTCGGACTGTCGTCACCAGACCTTGCACTGGCACTTGCGGCACTGCCGCCACCGCCGCCCATTGTCCACCCAACGCCCAATACACATGCACCAGGGCGATCATTGCAAAAATCGTCACCAGCCATTGAGCCATCACAAAGGTCATGGTTGAAAATCCTTGAAAGGGATTTGAACAAATCATCCTAGTTGGCTTTTTTTGAAGTGCACGACCGATCAGCGGTACGGTAAAGTGCCGCCCCATGAAATTCACCCGTTCCGATCGTTCACTGCTGGCCTGGATGCTTTATTGCTGCGTCCTGTTCAATGTGTTCGCCTGCAGCATCGGTCACGGGCAAATGGTCGGGATGCAGCTCAACGGCATCGGCGGCCAGTTCTGTACGGTCGACCCGGCCACCCAGGCGCCGCTGACCAGCAATCCCACCGACGAAAAACTGCCGACCCTGTCCAAGGCGTTCGGCTGCCCGCTGTGCTCCGTCGGCGGCGGCATGGGCCCGGCGTTCAACTCCAGCCTGACCCTGGCGGTGCTGCCGGAACAACACAGCCCGCCGCTGGCGCCCATCGTCAGCGCCGACCTCCCTGCCCGCTTCACCTGGCCTTCGGCCAATCCTCGCGCCCCGCCGCTCGCCTGAGTGTCTTTGCCTTTTTGATTTTTCAGCCCACTGCGCCAACGCGCGGCGTTCGCCTGTGCGCTGATTCCTAGACAAGCATTCAGGATTCAACGATGAAACATATTCCTCTGCTGGCGAGCCTGTGCGGCTGCCTGTCCCTTAACGCCTGGGCGCAATCCACCGTGGATCTGGCGCCGATCACCATCGACGGCGAATCCACCAGCGAACCGGGCCTGAGCCTCGATCAATCCAGCGGCATGGCCTCGCGCCTTGGCCTCAGCGTGCGTGATACGCCTGCCTCGGTGGCCATCGCCAATCGCAACGACATCGAACGCCACGGCGCGCAGAACTTCCAGGACGCCGCCAACACCCTGCCCGGAGTCAATACCAGCGCGCCGCCAGGCTTTGGCGGATTTGTCTCCTATCGCGGCTTCACCAGCAGCCAGATCACTCAGATGTTCAACGGTATCAACGTCTCCGGCGGCCTCGCCCGACCGGTGGATGCGTGGATCTATGATCGAGTCGAACTGGTTGGCGGCCCGTCGTCGCTGATCAACGGCGCAGGCTCGGTGGGCGGCTCACTGAATTACGTGAGCAAACTGGCGACCCGCGAAGAGCAAGCCGTCGAAGGTCGTGTCAGCTACGGCACCTACGACACCACGGAAACCGCGTTCGGCCTCAACCATGCCCTCACCGACCCGAGCGCCGACGTACAGCACTACGCGCGCCTGGACGTCAGCCACAACACCAGCAACGGCTACATCGACCGTCAGGAGCGCGATGCCTGGAGCGTGGCGTTCTCGCTGCTCAGCGACCTCACGCCGGATCTGTCACACACCCTGGCCCTGGAATATCAGGACGAACACGAAGACAGCCCGTACTGGGGCACGCCGGTGCTCAATCCCAAGGCCGGCGAGTTGAAAATCGACAGACACAACCGTTTCAACAACTACAACGTCGAGGACGGACGCTACGAACAGCGCACGATCTGGGTGCGCTCGATCATCGACTACCGGATCAACGACAGCACCACCTTGCGCAACACGCTGTATCACCTGGACAGTCAGCGCGACTACCGCAACCTCGAGACCTATCAGTACAACGCCGACAACAGCGCGGTGAACCGCTCCACGGCCTATCAGGTGCGGCATCAAGGGGAGCAGAACGGCAACCAGTTCGAATTGCGCCACGACAACACCCTGTTCGGCCTCGACACCACCTGGTCCGGCGGCTTCGAATACAAGGTCAACCAGACCACCAACTCGCCGCTCAATGTCAAAGGCGCGAGTACGGTTGACCCGAACAATTACCGCCCGGGGCGCTTCTATGACATTCCCGGGACCAACCCGGCGCTGATCAGCGACAAGACCAACGAGGTCACCACCAAGGCCTTGTTCGTCGAAAACCGTCTGGCGCTGACCGACAAATTGTCCCTGCTCACCGGCCTGCGCTACGACGACATCGACCTCGACGTGACCAACCACCGCACGGTGACCACCGCCAATCCCAAGCACTTCAAGCAAAGTTGGCAGCCGGTCACCGGCCGCGCGGGACTGACCTATCAGTTCATCCCCACTGCCAATGTCTACGTGCAATACAGCACCGCCGCCGAGCAACCGGGCGGCACGCAGAACTTCGACGTCTCGACCGGCAAGCAATGGGAGATCGGCAGCAAGTTCGATTATCTGAATGGCCGCGGCTCGGCGACCGTGGCGGCGTACACCATTGAGCGCAAGGACTTCGCTGTCACCGATCCACTCGATCCGGCCAGCAGCATTCCGGTCGGCCAACAGACGTCGAAAGGCGTCGAGCTTGCCAGCTCCTTGCGCATCACCGACAAGCTGTTGGCCGAAGGCAACTTCGCCTGGGTCGATGCGCAGTACGACGACTTCACCGAAAAAAATGCCGCCGGTGTGGTGGTGTCGCGCAAGGGCAATACGCCAACCAACGTCCCGGACCGGGTGGGCAACCTGTGGCTGACTTATGATTTTTCGCCGCAATGGCAGGGTGGGGTCGATGCGCGGTACGTGGCGTCGGTGTATGCGGACACGGCGAACACCATGACCGTGCCGTCGTACACGCTGTTTGGCAGCTTCCTCAGCTACAAGGTCGACTCGCACACCACCGTCACCGGGCGGGTGCGCAACCTGACCAATGAGGTGTATGCCGAGTTTGCACATGTGTCGCCGGCTTACTATCTGGGTACACCGCGCACCTTTGAGTTGGCGGTGCAAACCAGGTTCTAAAAAGCCTGAAAGCTTCGCGAGCAAGCCCGCTCCCACAGAGGACCACGTTCCAAATGTGGGAGCGGGTTTGCTCGCGAAGAGGCCAGCCGACTCACCGCCTACTTCAGATCAGCCGCAACCTTATCCGCCACATCCTTCGGCACCCACGCCTGCCATACCTGCGGATACGCCTTCATGAACGCCTCCGCTGCCTCTCGTGGCGCGGTGTGTTTCTCGCTCATCTCGGCCAGCGCCTTGTTCAACGGCGCTATCGGGAAATCCACTTTGCTGAAAAACTCGGCAATCTGCGGATACTGCTTCTGGAACGGCGCAGACACCCCGATCGACAGCTTCGAGGCCAACGAACGAGTCGGTTTCGGATGGGGGTTATCGGCATCGGTCAGCGTCTTCCACGCCTCGGCATCAAACGGCGGCTCTTGCAGTTGCACCAGTTTGAATTTGCCCAGCAGAGGTGTCGGTGACCAGTAATAGAACAGCACCGGTTTGCCCCGGCGGATAGAGGAGCTGATCTCGGCGTCGAGTGCCGCGCCGGAGCCACTGCGGAAATTGGTGTAGTCGTCCTGCAGGCCGTACGCGGTGAGTTTCTGTTTGTTCACCACTTCCGAGGTCCAGCCGATCGGGCTGTTGAGGAACCGGCCCTTGCTCGGGTTTTCCGGGTCCTTGAACACGTCCTTGTATTTCTTCAGGTCACTGACACTGCGCAAGTCCGGCGCCAGCGGCTTGATGCCCTTGGCCGGGTCGCCCTTGATCACGTATTCCGGTACCCACCAGCCTTCCGTGGCGCCCTTGACCGTGTCGCCAAGACTGGCGACCTTTCCCTCCGCCTCGGCCTTGACCCACACCGGACTGCGCCCGGCCCACTCCTCGCCAATGACCTGAATGTCATTGTTGGCCAGCGCCGTCTCAAGCGTGATGGTGGTGCCTGGCAGCGTATCGGTCGACAACCCGTAACCCTTCTCGACGATGATCCGCAGGACATCGGTGATCAGGCTGCCACTTTCCCAGTTCAGGTCGGCAAAATGGATCGGCGCCTGCGCCGCTGCAGCTGGCTGCGCAGACGCCAGCACACCGAACGTGACCACACTGGCGGCCAGTAACCGTCGAAATCCTTTCATGCTTTTGCACCTCGTGCTGTTCACAGCAATAGCAGGATGGCCTGACAGAAGACCGCAAGCCTCTGAATACTCAGTCAACTGACTGTAGCCGAGGTTCCTGCTTTTTCCGGGCGCATGCTCCCGACGAGGTTATGTTTCAGACTTTTCCTGCAAGGTTTGCAGCTCACGTCTGACCATGCTGGCGTATTCCGCAGGCCGCAAGGTGTAGATCTGCGCAGCCACCCAACTCAGCCAGGCAGCCTGCAACCCGGCTTTGGCGTTGAATAGCCGCAAGGCTTCTTCATGCGCGCGCTCGAGGTTCTGTGAATGGAAGTCGGCGCGACTCAAATCACCGATCACTCGCTGGCCTTGAACGTGACCAGTTCGCCCTTGCGCCACTTCGCCGCTTTGCCGGTGACGGCTTTCAAGGTCTTGGTCAGGCCTTCCTGCAATTGCTGATGCGCGGCAAACACCGTCACCACGCTGTGGCCTTCCTTGAACAGGATTGCGTGACCATCGGCGGTCTCGACAAAGGCGTAATCGCCCAGGCCATACACCGTCAGCTTGATCTCGCGAAAGCGTATGTCCATCTTGCCGCCTTCACGGCTGGGCAGGACCGAGGCGCTGAAATGATCGCCGACCTTGAGCTTGAGCCCCGGTTTGTCATCGACCACCAACGCGCTTTCGGTGTCGATCTCGGCCACGTAAATGCCTTCGGCGTTCTGTTCGGTGATGTAAACAAAACGCGATTGAAACTGCTTGACCAGCTTTGCACGCAAATCACCCAGCACGAACAAAGCATGCATATCGAGGTTACTGACTGCCAAAGAAACATCCCCACATCTGAAAAAGTACCCTGCGCCAAAACGCGCACGGCAAAAAAACGGCCAGGCCGATGCTGTTACCAGATGACTCCAGTAAACCTGAATCAAGCAGAACGCTCATTCATCGCGAGTTCGCAAGACTACTGGAAAGTCACGCGAGAAACTTGCTTTGACGTTCGCCAGACCTTGAAGGAAAAGTCCTCATTGAAGCGCAACGAAGACGGACTACAAACTTTAGGGAAAAAACTGACGAAAAAAAGCCCTTTTCCGACATATCGCCCGTAAAAAATTGCTTTAGATAGGCATCTGTCGCCAACAGACACTGGCGATTCTAGAGCAGCGATGCTCCTTACGACTACCCGAACCGACCAGTAAACGTCGGCCAACTCATGAAAAGGACTTCATATGTGCACTCTGACTCACTTTGCCCGCCCCTCCAACGCCAGCATCGACGCCCCTTTCGTGCTGCACGGCGGCGCTATACCGGTACTTGCGGAATATGAACAAAGTACCAACACCCCGCGTTTCCTGGTAGTCCCGGCGGGCAACGCGTTCTTTCATATCAAGGAATCATCTACCGGTCGTGTAAGAGGTTTCCGCGAAGATCATAACGAGGCGTGCGCCCTCGCCCGTTCGCTTGAATCACGAATCGAACTCTTGCCCAACCGCTGCCTCAGATAAAGAGCGAACGACAGCGCCATTCCGGCACACGCAAAAGGAGTACACGATGGAACTGCCTGCCTACGACCTGAAAACCCTGTTCGATCAACTGGGACTGCCATCGGAGGGCAGCGCAATCGACGACTTCATCGAGGCGCATCCGCTGGACGCCAACACCAAATTGATCGATGCCGATTTCTGGACGCCGCAACAGGCGCAACTCTTGAAAGAATGGCTGCGCGCCGACGGTGAAGAAGCGTTAATGGTCGACGAATTGAACGTACGCCTGCACGACGGCCGTTAATAAATGTCAGTGCAGGCTGTCACCAGGCTCGGCTTGCAGCTGTGCGAGCCAGGCAGCCTTGCACTCCTCCGCCTCATCGCGACTGGCGAACGCGGTGCCGCGACGCTCACCGTTGAGCAACACCACCCAGCAGACGCTCTGGCCCATCGCGCGCAATCCGGCGGGCACACCACTACCGATCATCACCGCGACATCGACTCTGCTCTGCATGCTGACCTCTCAAATTAATTAGCTACCTAACTAGTAGTAATGTTAATGAGTTTGGCGCAGAGAAAACAGCAACGCCCGTGCACAGATTCATTGCACACGCGGTAACAATCGATCAGCGCGCAGCCTCCGGTTTATAGCCCAGCCGCAACCCGCCCCAATGCCGGCCCTTGACCATGATCGGCACCGACAAGTCATGCATCAGCTCTCCAGTGTCGCGGGTGTAAGTCTGCAACAGCACCGCTTGCTGATGACTCCCGCAGCGGATACCGGTGCGGTCGGCGAACTTGCGTTTGGTGCGGTTACCCACGGTGTCGACCCGCTCGTCACCGGTCAACGGCTGGCTGAACGCCAGATTGTGCGTCGGCACATAACCCTGCTGCGTACAGGCGATGGCGAACACCAACCCTTCGTGGCGCGGCAGCAACGGCTCCTGAATCGCTGGCAGCACCTGATCGGTGTAGCGGTCGAAACGGGTTTGAAACTTCGCCGGTTGCGTCCCCGGAATCGGCTGGTACTGGCGGTCGAATAGATCGTCGAGACTGGTCCGGCCCAGCTCGACATCGGCTTCGAATCGCGCCGCAATCTGGCTCGCCCCCTCACGCGCCAGGTCATAGACGCGCTGGTGGTAGTCATCCAGACCGACTTCGGCCAGCCGCTCGCTGATGGTTTCCGCCTGACCTTCCATCTGCACGGCAGCTTCGGCCAGGCGTCGGGTCTGTTGATCGCTGATCGCCAGATCGCTGCGCATCTGCTCGATAGCCTTGAACAGACTGTCGAGTTGCTCACGGTTGGTTTGCGCACCACGGGCAATTTCGCCGACCTGACTTTCCACCCCGGCGGCCAACCGGGCGATGTTTTCCAGATGTTGACCGGTGGTTTCCACCTGCTCGACGCCAGTCTGCAGATCATTGGACAGCTCGCGGATTTGCTCCACCACTTGCGCCGTGCGTTGCTGAATATCGGCGACCATCTCCCCGACTTCGCCAGTCGCCGACGCCGTGCGCGCCGCCAAACCACGCACCTCATCCGCCACCACCGCAAAACCGCGGCCATGCTCACCCGCTCGCGCCGCTTCAATCGCCGCGTTCAGCGCCAGCAGATTGGTCTGGCTGGCGATGGATTGAATCACCAGCGTCACCCGCTGAATGTCGTCGCTGCGCAGGCTCAGGGCTTCGATCAGCTCACGGCTGGCGTTTGCGCGCTGACTGAGTTGATGCATGCGCGCAATCGAATCCACCAGTTCGGTGCGCCCCGCCGCGCTGCTGTGGTGCGCTTCACTGGCAGCGTCCAGCGCTTCGCGGCTGAGCTGCGAGGTGGCGTGTTCGGTGGCGATCATCACTTCGGCGTTGCTGACAATCTGCGCCGCCGCGTCGAGCTGCGATTCGAGTTTGCTGGCCAGTTGCTTGACGGAAAATGCCACGCCCGCAGCTGACAGCGCGTTATGACTGGTGGTGTAGGAAAGGTCGCGAGTGAGTTCGGAAATGGCACTGCCGGCCTCGACCGGTGCAGTATCGGCGACCGTGCGGGAACGCAGGCGTGGTAGCCAGACAATCAGCACCGCCAGCGGCAGACCGATGTACAACGACCACTCACCCAGCGTCATGCCGACGAGCAACAGCATCAGGGCGACACTTTGCAGGGTCGGAGCGATCCAGCGGTTTTTCGGCAACAGCACTGGTGCAGGCAGAGCCCCAACCAGAGATCCATCTCTCGTCATATCAACACCCCACGCATGTTCTCATTGTTGTATCCGCATTAAACGCCACTACATGGCCATTATCTATGGTCCATTAGTCGTGGGGCTTGCAGCAGGTCAATGGAACGGCGCGCGAAATATCGCAGACGAACAAATGCAAAGATCGCAGCCTCGTCAGCTCGTGTGGGAGCTGGCGAAGGCTGCGATCTTTTCGGGGCAACCCACATTCATGGGTTACCGCACAGAATCAGGCCTGACGCTGGTGCTTGTCGATCTGCTCGTGACGCTCTTGAGCTTCGATGCAGTACTTGGTGGTCGGGCTGATCAGCAGGCGTTTCAGGCCAATGGCCTCGCCGCTGTCGTCGCACCAGCCAAAGCTGTCTTCCTTGATGCGCTCAAGGGCTTGTTCCAGTTGCGGCAGCATGCGCTGGTCGCGATCGATCGCGTTGACCAGCCAGGTGCGCTCTTCTTCAACCGAAGCCGCGTCCGCCGGGTCGGCCGGGGTGTCCAGGCTTTCGATGGCGATACGGTTTTGCTCAATGCGCTCGTGGGTTTCGACTTTCATGTTCTGCAGCAGCTCAGTGAAGAAAGCGTGCTGCTCGGCATTCATGTAGTCATCTGCCGGCATGGCCAGCAACTTGTCCTTTGTCATTGATATCTCTATAAAAAAACGTGCATTAAGGCGAATTAGGGAGCGTTCCGGCGAACCGTGTCCGGTCGACGAAAAGGCATCGTTTATTGCAAACGCCACCCGGCACTCAATTTACGAAGGGGCGGCAGTCTAAGGCCCGTTTGAGGCCTCAGCAACTGTAAATACTGGGAATTTGTCCGACAACACCCGTAAACAGCTCTGAAACAGGCGTCATGGCGGTCATCGGAGTGCGTTTATAGCAAGAAATTCAGTCGAGCGGCTGTATATAGATGACAAACGGCTAACCCAGCGGCAGTTGGTCGCATTTTTTCGGCCATGCAGCCCGCGCAGTGCATCGTTTCAGCAAAGCAGACCCGCAAAAGCCCCCTAATATCAGAGCAAACCAACACCCCGTGGCGAGGGCTTGCCCCCTCGCCACGGGGTGATCAATTTGCCAAAAGGACTTCCCATGCCCCGCCCCGATCTGCCGGCCAACGACGAGCGTCCCCTCGCCAGCCCCCCGATCAATGCCGAGCGTCTGCTGCAACTGATCACCGACGAATACGACACCCTGCCGCGCCAACTCAAGCGCATCGCCAGCTACATGAGCCAGCAAAGCGACCGGATCATGGTCGATCGCATCAGCGACATCGCCCGTGAATGCGAAGTGCACCCGTCCGCCATCGTGCGCTTCTCGCAGCGCTTCGGCTTCAGCGGCTTCAGCGAAATGCAGGCGCTGTTCCGCACCGCCTACACCCACAAAGCCTCACCGGTGCAGAACTACCAGCAACGCATCCGCAGCATGATCGCCAACCAGTCGCAGCCAGCCAGCGACAGCGACCTCGCCCGCGAATGCATCGACGCCACCCGCTCCGGCATCGAACGCCTGGGCCGCGAACTCGACGACGTCGCGTTCGAAAAAGCCGTCGACCTGATCGTCAACGCCGACAACATCTATGTCGTCGGCGTGCGCCGCTCCTTCGCCGTCGCCGATTACCTCGTTTACAACTTGCAACACACTCACAAGCGCATTCACCTGGTGTCCGGCCTCGGCGGCAGCTATCGAGAGCAGATGCGCAGCGTGAGTAGCGGTGATCTGGTGATCGCCATCAGCTTCACCCCCTACGCCAGGGAAACCCAACACTGCCTGCGCTACGCCCGCCAGCAACAGGCGAAAACCCTGGTCCTCACCGACAGCCACCTCTCGCCACTGGCCAGAAACGCCAACAGCCTGTTGCTGGTGAATGAGGGGAGCGCGCTGGCGTTTCGCTCGCTGAGCGCGACGCTGTGTTTGTGTCAGGCGTTGTTCGTGGCGGGGGCGTATCGGCTGGGATTGAATGTGGATGAGATTCACGAACAAGCGGGATTTGAGGATTAAAGGCTGGCGAGTTCTGCTTGGTGACTCGCCAGCACCTGAACCTGTCAGTGTTGGGGTGGCGCTGCAGCAGGCGGTGCCACCTGATCCAGATTTGGATATCCGTCCAAATGGTATGTTTCTTTTAGCGGCGCTGGATACTTCCTTGGATCCGCCGTTTTGAAAGTACCGCTGGAGTCCTTGGCGGCGTTCGAATCCAGCAACGACTCGATGCTGTAATTGATCCCTCGGTATCCAATCGCAACCGGTTGGGCAAATGCCTGTCGCAACTTTACGCCCAGCGCAGACGACCTGACCACTGACCCCGTGACACCCGGTAAATCCGGTGCGATCTGATCCACCTGTTGACGCATTTGCGCATTAACCTGCACCAGTTCAGCCTCTACCTTGTCGATCTCCGTTTGCTGGCTCGCCGTCACGGGCGGCGTCGCAGGTTTGTCGGCAGGCTTAGGCTGTTCAGGTTTGGCTGGGGCCCCAGCCGTGGCTACCGTGTCATCTGCGACACGAACCTTGCCAGCCCCCTCTCCCGCATTACTATCGGGAGCGGCTGTTGGAGCCGGAGCAACAGCTTGGCCTTGAGCCGGTTTGCGCAGCTTGGCAAGTTGATCCTCCAGGCTTTTCTTTTTGTCACTGAGTTCGACCATGGAAAGGGTCAGTGTCGAAAATGACGCACTCATCCCATCTTGCGCCGAAACTGTCACGTCAATGGAACGGGTCAGATAAACATCCGTCACGAACACCAGAATCGGGCCCGATCCATCCGAATTTTTGGAATGGGTCGACTGTAATGCCTTCGCAGCATCACGCATCCATTGCCGGTCAGTGACGCTGTAGCGCGTACGGGCCACATCATCGAATCTGCGCCTTCCCTCCAGATAAGTGACACCGTAGGTTTCTCCCGAAGGAACCGAGTAAGAAACACTGTATTGCGAGCGTCGACCGAATCCGAACAACGCCCCGATAGCACTGCTGGTGACATTGACTCCTACATCACTTTCAGCAAGAGAAGCGAACGTGAACCCGGGAAATGCCACCAGACTGTTGATGACCCTGTTGTGAACCGTCAGAGGCAGTGCCTTCCTGGTACTGACAGGGCCGTTGGTTGTGCCGTCATCATAGGTATCGGTGGACTCGAACGTTACGGTCGGCGCCGAGCGATACAACGCTTCGCTCATATCGATATGATCAATCTTTATAGATCCCAACACATAATCAGATGTTCTAAGCTTCTGGCCTGCTGAAGTTGCGCGTGCAATGAACACATCACCAACCTCAAAGTGGGCACGCGGCGGATAAATAGCCTGAATACCCAGTTGCTCAGTATTGGTTGACCAGTTCTCGGCCACCACCCCGGGAGTCGGCTTCGAACTGCCGCATCCAGCCAATCCCGCTCCCACCAGACACAAAACCAAATGTTTGGACGCTTTCATGCATTTGACCCTCCCTCCAGTTTCGACTGCACGAGCTGCGACACCGAATGCGCACAGGTCGGCGCCTCAACGATCTAGGGTTCGTGGACTGCAAGGGAGTAATACAAACGAGTACTGAATCAGAGGGCCTGAACTCGTTTACCTTTTCCGTCCCTGGTCGATGCTGGCATTTTGACTATAGATCCACCCAAACACCCCGCAAGGCCGTCAAAGCCTTTATTTTCGGGTGTTTCATGGGTGTTACACGATCTGTATCAACGTCATTACGATCAAGCGAGCAAGCCAACCCAGTAGTCAACCAACAACTTTTACCGCTACATTCGACGTCCATCGCCTGCTCATGACTTGCCAAAGGAGTTGCACATGAAACTGATCGGAATGCTCGACTCACCCTATGTGCGCCGCGTGGCGATCTCCGCCAAACGCCTAGGCATCGACCTCGAACACCAGTCGGTCTCGGTATTCCGCCACTTCGAGCAATTCCAGCAGATCAACCCGGTGGTCAAGGCGCCTTCACTGATCCTCGACGACGGCGTGGTACTGATGGACTCCACCCTTATCCTCGACTACCTCGAAGCCAGCGCCGGCAAAAGCCTGCTGCCCGCCGACCTCAAACAGCGCGCCCACGCCCTGCGCTTGATCGGCCTCAGCCTCGCCGCCTGCGAAAAAGCCGTGCAGCTCTACTACGAGCGCAATCTGCGCCCGGTCGACATTCAATACCAACCGTGGGTCGAACGCGTCGAAGGCCAACTCGCCGCCGCGTTCACCGCCCTCGAACAGGAACTGGAAAAAACCGGCCTGCCCACCGACGGCACCCTCACCCAGGCCGGCATCAGCCTCGCCGTCGCCTGGAGCTTCACCGGCCTCGTCGTCCCCGACCAGATCGACACCCGCCGCTACCCAAACATCGCCCAATACACCGCGTACGCCGAAACCCTCGAAGCGTTCGTCAGCACCCCGATGACCTGACCATGAGCACCACCGACACCGCCACCCCGGCGTTAAAGGAAATCTTCAACGCCGAGCGTCTGCAACACATCGCCAGCGAAATGAGCGCCGTGTACCCGGCGTTCAAGGCCAAGGCGTTTCTCAAACACGCCAACCAAGGGCTCGCCGAACTGTCGGTGATGCAACGCATGGCCCGCGTCAGCGAAAGCCTGCACGCCGTGCTGCCACTGGACTACGAAGATTCCTTACATGTGTTACGTGAACTCGCGCCAAGGCTGAATAGCGGATTCGTCAGCATGTGCCTGCCGCACTACGTCGCCAGCTACGGCGGCCACGCGTTCGACACCTCGATGCAAGCGCTGAAATACTTCACCGCCTTCGGCTCCTCCGAATTCGCCATCCGCCACTTCCTGCGCAGCGACCTCGAACGCTCGCTGGAACTGATGCACGACTGGACCCAGGACGAAAACCACCACGTCCGTCGCCTGGCCAGCGAAGGCAGCCGCCCTCGCCTGCCCTGGTCGTTTCGCTTGGAAGCAGTGCAGGCCAATCCGCAATTGGCCGCCGGGATACTGGATCGGTTGAAGGCGGACGAGAGTCTGTACGTGCGCAAGTCCGTGGCGAACCACCTGAATGACGTGACCAAGGAGCATCCGGAGTGGGTGCTGGACACGATTGAAGGTTGGTCGCTGGAGAACAAGCACACGGCGTGGATTGCCAAGCATGCGTTGCGCAGTTTGATCAAACAGGGGGATTTAAGGGCGCTGACGGTGATTGGCGCTGGGACCAAGGCTGAGGTTGAGTTGTTGGATGTGCGGGTTGAGCCGGCGGTGGTGAGGTTGGGTGAGGCGATTACATTGTCGTTTACGGTGAAGTCGACAGTGGCGCATGAGCAGCGGTTGGTGATTGATTATGCGATTGACTATGTGAAGGCGAATGGCGGGGTTTCGGGGAAGGTTTTCAAGTTGAAGACGGTGGTGTTGGAGGGGTTTGGGGAGGTGGTTGTGGGGAGGCGGCAGGTGATTAGGGATTTTACGACGCGGAAGCATTTTGTGGGGCGGCATGGGGTGCGGGTGATGGTTAATGGGGAGGTTTTAGGTAGTGCTGCGTTCAACATCGTCGCTGATTGATACCGCTATGGATTCGCTGACCTGGGAGTACTCGGACTGATCGGGAATTTCGGATGGGCTGCTTTCGGCCCAGAGTGTGTAAAAACTCCAAAGCCAGCTCGGATGATTAAAAATC